>NZ_CFHWAF010000030.1:0-37283 GCF_984452065.1 Hoeflea sp.
AGAGCTTCGACAGGATGCCCAGCCGGCCGGGTCCGATAATCAGCCGCGGCCGGACAATCGAGATGTTCATGCCGTGCTTGCGCCACTTGGCCGCAAGCTCCTCGGTCTTCAGCTTCGACAGGCCGTATTCGCCG
This sequence comes from Hoeflea sp., assembly GCF_984452065.1. Classification (NCBI taxonomy): domain Bacteria; kingdom Pseudomonadati; phylum Pseudomonadota; class Alphaproteobacteria; order Hyphomicrobiales; family Rhizobiaceae; genus Hoeflea; species Hoeflea sp. Next base: position 135 of record NZ_CFHWAF010000030.1, read on the forward strand.
AGCGGATTGGCGGGATGCTCCTCGGTCTGCGGATGGGTATAGGTGTGGCCATAGATCATATCGGTGGTGTAGTGCACCAGCCGGCTGGCACCGCTGTCGGCCATCTTGTGAATGATGTTGTCCGTGCCCCGGTAATTCACCGGCCAGAAGAAAGCATGCCGCTTGGCGCGCACCTGCAATGGCGACAGCATTTTCGCCGACAGATTGTAGACCATGTCATCGGCAGCGATATCGACCTTGTCGAACTGCTCCTTGTCGGTCACATCAAGCTCGATGAAGCGGCAATCGGCATAGTGCGGAAGATCGCCCTTGGCGATGTCGCAGACCACGACCTCCTCGCCATCCTTGACCAGCCGCGCGGCAAGAACGCGGCCGACAAAGCCGTCACCGCCGAAGAGGATATGTTTCATGTGTCAATCTCGTTGATGGAAGGCGCGTGCGCACCGCCATTGGCGGCAATCTCGCGCGGATCATTGCGTCCGGACTGCGCGATCAGCACGGTTCCGACACAGATAAAGGCGATGCCGGCGATCCGCCAGGCATTGAGGTCTTCCTTGAAGACCAGATAGGCAAAGACAGCCACCGCCACATAGGCAAGGCTCAGGAACGGATAGGCGAAGGACAGCTCTACCTTGGAAAGGACGTAAAGGTGCGACGCCATCGATATGACAAAGGTGACAAGGCCGGCAAACACCCAGGGGTGAAAAACGACCTGAAAGACCTTCACGATGATGTTCTCGCCGGCAAACTCCAGCGGACCGAGGCTGAGCATGCCCTGCTTCAGCATCAGTTGGGCCGCCGCGTTCGTCAGAACGGTAAAGAGGATAAACGGGATGTAGTTCATTTGCTTCCCCACTTCGCCCCTCTAATAGCTTGAAAAGCCGTAGATTTCGTGAATCGGAACGGTAAAGAGAGTGTTTCCCGAAACGCTCAAATTGCCGCTTCTTCGTGCACCGCGCCCACATCGCGACGCTCCTCGGACCGGGCTATCGCCAATGCGGTCCGAGCCCAGAAATCCGACATCATGGCCAGGTCCCGCTGCGCCTCGAGCCGTCGCCACCCGGGAAAGGAGGCCTCGAACGCGGCCGCAGACATGCGCGCATCCTTGTAGGGATTGATCGCTCCGCCGGCGGCGATGACGATGTCGTCCAGCGCATCGAGAAGGCGCAGGGTGGATTGTCCCTGATTGGCAAAATCAAGCGTCAGGGTGAAGCCGGGCCGCGGAAAGGACAAAAGCCCCGGCGACGGCACGGCGCCGAATTTCTTCAGAACGGTCAGGAACGAGGCATGGCCGTGCGCCTGCGTGCATTCCATCAGCCTGACGGTGATGTCGTGACCATTGGCTTGCGGATAGGCGCTCTGATGCTGAAACAGGCCGCGCGGGCCGTAGAGCCGGTTCCAATGACCGATGGAATCGAGCGGGTAAAAATAGCTTTGCCACGGCACTGTTCGTGTCGCCTCGCCGGCTTTCTCCTTGCGGAAGAACACCTCGTTGAACGCCGCCAGCGTATAGCGGTTCAAAAGATTGACCGGCGGCGTGAAAGGAACCTGGAGCAACTGGCGCGAGGTCTTGCGCAGCGGAGCAGTCCGTTCCCGCAGATGATCGCCGCCGAGCAGCAAACCCCGCCCCAATTGACGGCCCCTGGCAAGCTGATCGATCCAGGCGACCGCATATTCATGCGCCTCGTCGAACGCATCGCAACAGGCGAAATAGTCGTCAAGACTGTCGAACCGCAGGGTTCGCTGTGTCACGTCCGCCGACCCGACCCTCATGAGACGGATGGTCGCCTGCACGATGAGGCCGGTCAGCCCCATCCCGCCGATTGTCGCCGAAAACAGCTTACCGTTGGCCTCCAGCGAACATTCGGTCGGCCCGCCATCGCTGCGCAGCAGGGTCATCCGGGCAACGTGGCCGCCAAAGGTGCCGCGCCGGTGATGGTTCTTGCCGTGCACATCGTTGGCGATCGCCCCGCCCACCGTGACGAAACGGGTGCCCGGCGTGACCGGAAGGAAATAGCCGCGCGGAATGGCGTAAGCCAGCACATCGCTCAAGAGCGTGCCCGCTTCGCAGGTCAGTTCTCCGCGTGTCTCGTCGAAACCGAGGATATGGTTTGCACCCCGGCTGTCGATCAGCCGTCCCTGGCTGTTGTGGCAACTGTCGCCGTAGGACCGGCCGTTTCCGAAGGGAAGAAAACTGCCCGAGGCCAGGACGTCAGGTGTCACCTCGCCTGCCGCGCACGCCGCGCGGGGCGCGTTTATGTTTCGGCCCCAGCTGTCGTAGCTCATAGCGGATAGACCGCGGCCATGACGACAAGAACAGCGCCGGCGGCCATTACGAGCTGGCTGCGCCAGTCGCCCATGATGAAGACGACCGGATCGTCATGGACCTCGCCGCGCCGGGCGATCATCCAGATCCGCAGCAGCATATAGACGATCATCGGACACAGCGGCCAAAGGAACGCCGGTGTCCGGTACATCTCCTGCACCTCGTCGCTGTGGATATAGAGCGCCAGGACCAGCGCCGCGCCGAAGGCGGAGGAAATGCCGGCCTGGCCGATCATGTCGAAGTCCAGCGCATAGTAGCCACGGCCGAGCTTCTTCGAACCCTTCCCGTCCTCCAGTTCCAGCAACTCCACATAGCGCTTCACCAGAGCCAGCGACAGGAAGAAGAAGATCGAAAAGGCAAGCAGCCAGAACGAAAGACCCGATTGAATGGCCGCCGCACCGGCAATGATGCGCAAGGTAAAAAGACCGGCAAGCGTGAAGACGTCCACAAGCAGCTTGCGCTTCAGGATGAAGGAATAGGCCGTGGTCGCGGCGATATAGATCAGCAGCACGCCGAAATAGATCGCCGGCAGGAACAGGGCAAGCACCACGGATGCGGCAAGCAGCGCGCAGGCAAGCCGCATGCCGCTGGGGATGCTCAAGGCGCCGCTGGCAAGCGGGCGGTTTTTCTTGCGGTGATGGCGCCGGTCGTTTTCCAGATCCGTCAGATCGTTGGAGAGATAAATCGACGAAGCGGCAAAGGAAAAGGAGAAGAAAGCGATGGCGACACTCGCAAGCATGCCGACATTCAGCACTTCATGATGCAGGACCAGCGGCACGGCGAGCAGCACATTCTTCAGCCATTGATGAACGCGCATCGCCTTCAGGACGAGCTTCAGACTCATCCGGCGCTCAACCAGAATATCCGCGTCATGACGGGCGGCCCAACGGTTTGCCACGCTGTCCGGCGCGACCATGATGGCCCGGTTGGCCGCGTCGAAGACGGCGATGTCATCGCGGCTGTCGCCGACATAATCGAAACCGCCGACACCGAAACGCTCAATCAGCCTGGCCCGCTTTCGCCGCGCCGTCAGATTGGTGTCCGGCGTCGTATGCAGCACTTCATCGAACACACCGAGATGATCGGCAACCGGTTGCGCCACCTTCGCCGGCGCGCCGGTCGCAAGGACGATATAGCGTCCCTTTTCACGCCCGCTCTTGAGGAAATCGAGAACCTCGTCGCGGTATGGCCAGGACGCCGCATCACGGTCCGTTCGCGCGGCCACCTCGTTCTTCAGCACGGCCTTGCCGCGAAAAATCCAGGCAACCACCGAAAAAATCAACAGGGGATTCTTCATAAGCAGACCGATCAGGCCTTCCCAAAGCGTGTCCGTCTTCACCAGCGTGCCGTCAAGATCGACGCACAGCGGAACCGCACGCGCGGCATCGGCGATGTTCTTTTCGGTAACCCGTTCGTTCATACCTGCGGGCTACCGAAACAACGTTCAAAAGCGGTGAATCAAAAGGGTTTTCGCCGGACATTTGACCGGGCAATTGCTGAAACGGTTAATGAAGTGCGAAATCCGGGCCTATTCGTCCGGGTCGACACGCCGGGACCCCGGCGTCGGCGTTTCCGTATCCTGCCGGTCCGCCGCCTCGGCCTGCAGGCGCGCTTTGGCCTCGTCGGCGGCCGAGACTTCACCCTTCGGAGGAGCCTTGATGTGCACGTCGGTCTGCGGAAACGGAATCTCGATCCCTTCCTCCTTGAAGCGCTCGAATATCTGTGTACGCAGTTCAGTGGCGATGGTGAGTCCCGAAAGCACATCGCTCATATAGACACGCAGTTCAAAATCGAGCGAGGAGTCTCCGAAACCGGTGAAGACGACGAATGGCGGAGGATCGCGCAGGACCCGCTCATGCTTGTCGGCGATCTCGTCCAGTATGGCCATGACCTGTCGCGGATCGGAATCATAGGATACACCGACGGCAATCTCCTGGCGGCCGATCGAGTTGCGATGGGTCCAGTTGGCGACCGGCGTGTTGATGAACTCCGAGTTCGGCACGATGACGGACTGGCGCTGAAAGGTCTCGATCTCCGTTGCCCGTACCGAAATATGCCGTACGAAGCCTTGCGTCGATCCGGTGACCACCCAGTCGCCCACCTTGAACGGCCGCTCCACCAGGAGGATCAGCCCGGACACGAAATTGTTGACGATGTTCTGCAGCCCGAAGCCGATGCCGACCGAGAGGGCGCCGGCCACCAGCGCCACGTTGGACAGGTTGAGACCGGCAACGGACAAGCCGATGACCGCAGCGACGGCGATGCCGAGATAACCGATGCCGGTGCGAACCGAATTGCGCAGGCCGGTTTCCATGCGGCTGCGGCGCATGACATTCTCGTCCAGCCAGCGCTGGAACCAGCGGCTGATGAAATAGCCGATGGCAAAGACGAGAAGGCCGATGAGGATGCCCGAAAGCGATATGGTGACGTTGCCGATGGTGATCTGGCTGAGGCTGTCGGCCACCCAGCCCTGGATATCGCTGACCCGGTAACCCCAAAGCAGGAAAATCGACGGAACGCCGAAGACGATGACGAACAGGTAAATCAGCAGACCGCAGAGCAAACCCACCTGCTCGACAGCGATCTCGCCAAGCCTGAACCGGTTCGACAACATTTGTCCGAGCGCGGAGGCTTTGAACTCTTCCGGCTCGGAGACGGCTTTGGCCGACAGGAAGCCGAGATACATTGTCACGAAAAGCGCGCCGAGGATGATCACCTGCGTGGCGACGAAACGGGCAAGGCGCACGTAACCGAACGCAGATATCACAATGAGTGCGAGACCGAGCACCAGCAGCGGTATAGAAACGCTGCGCGGCCAGGGTTTGCGGGCTCCGTCTTCCGCGGTCATGGGCCTGATGCGCGACAGAAGAACAAGCAAACCGCCGATGATGATGGCCGCAGCGAAGCTGCGCGCGATGGTCAGAATGACCGGTGAATGAAGCACGTCCGAAACAGTGCCCGCCAGATAGTCGAACGCGTTGATGAAGGCCATGGCGAAGATCAGCCACCACAGCGTACGCGCGCCGCGATCCGAGACATTGACGAGCCGCCAATGTGGGTGAACCGGCGCAAGGACGGCGCTGGCAAGTCGACCAATGAAGAAAAGGAAAACGACGAACTGGAAAAACGGCGTCAGGAGGTCCGCGATATCTCCACGCAGTACATTGAAATTATGCAGGAAAAAGACCACGAGAGCGCAAAAGATCGCCACACCGACGGTCGGAAGCAGCGTGGACCAGAACGCGAAGGTATGTTTGCTGAATGCAGACGGATTTGCCTCCATGCGGTCCTGCTGTACAAACCGTGAAAAGAGCCGGTATTCGCCGTAGACGAACAACAGGCCAAGCAGCAGAGACAGGCTGATCGCAGACAGGAACGCGGCCCTCTCGAAAGACCATGTAAACATGAACCAGCTTGAAATACGGGTAGCGAGCTCCCGCACCTCATGATTCAGGGCCTTGCTGACAGCCTCGAGATTTTCCGCCGAAAGATCGGCGCGTCCCAGCAGCGTTTGACGAAACAGGATTCTGCGCAGCCCGGACACTTCCTCGGCAAGTGTTTGCGCCCGGTCCGCGACCTGCTGAACCTCACCGATCTCGGCATTGACGGCGGCCCGGTCAGTCGCCAGCTTCGCGCGTTCGTCCTTCAGGGCTTGCGGCTCTTGCGGGTCGCCTTCTCCAGGTGGTTCACCGAGTTCGGCCTCACGCGCCTTGATGCTTTCCAGGCGCGGTTGCAGATCCTGGTAGATCTGCTCCATCGAGGCGGCGATGTCCTCGAACTGCTGTTGAAGCTCGACCAGCCGCAGATCGTCGTGGAGCGCGGCTTCATCCTTGTTGCGGTAGCTGTCAAGTTCCTCGTTCGCGCCGTCGACTTCCTTGCTGGCCGCCTTGACATCGTCGGACGTCTGAGAAACGGACAAAGACCCGGTATTTGTCTGAGCAAAGGAAAGAGGCCCGGAAACGGTTAACGTGCCAAGGCAAAGGATGCACAGGATCAAGAAGCGCGACAGGAGCGGCGTCAAAGGCTTGTCCCTTATCGTTTCAACTGACGGTATACGACGAATGCGCCACTTTGGCAGCCACGCGTGACATCCAAATCCACAGGCATTGTACACACCACGACCTAGAATCCCGCTCCCGGCTCGGCAAGATAGGCCGTTTCCTCCGCGGTGTTCTCACGGCCCAAAATGGCATTGCGGTGCGGAAACCGTCCATAGCGCACAATCACGTCGCGATGCAGATGCGCGTAGCGCAGCATTTCCTCATCGCCGAGGCGTGAAAACAACTCGACGGCACGGTCCTGATCGGACAATTCCTCGGAATGCTCGAACGGCATGTAGAAAAACGGCCGGCGCTTGGCGTCGACAAGCTGATCGAGCCCTGCCTCAATGGCGGATTTCGCTTCCTTCAGCGCAAGGCAGTCCGTTGCAAAGGCAAGTGGTGTGCCGCGATAGATATTGCGCGGAAACTGGTCAAAAACGACAATGAGCGCGAGAACGGTTTCCGCCGAACCCCGCCATTCCTGAGGAATATTGCCAGCCAGTGAAAGATGTGTGGCGCCAAACCGTTTGGCGATATCCTGATCCAGATCGTTGCTTTTGGTAAACCAGTCTCCCGGTTTCAGCGTGTCGAACCAGAATTTGATAACAGCTTCGGGGTTTTCGATCCGGACTTCGCTCATGGTTTTCTCCCAAAACCGTTATCGGGTTTGACGCGCCGCAGCACAAACCTGCCCTTTTCAGCTTTGCTTGTCACCAACCAAAAAGCAGGTGGCAATGCACCGGCAAGGATTGGGCCGACAACACCGCGCAAAGGCCGGCCTCAAAACGGAAAATTGAATCCAGCGCCCGTTTGCTGCCCCAAAAAGGCCCGATTGAACGAATCACCCGCATCGAATCAACACGTGATTCACCGCAAGCGACGTGCGCGCGCATCGGTCAAGCCGTTGAACTTCAACAAAAAAAGAAGGCTGCCGATAAAGCAGCCCGAGTCTAGGGAGGAAATAGAATTCTGCAGCAACGTTATATTACAAAACTTAAGCAAAACTTACCATTTTGCAATGATCGGCAATTTTTACATGTGCGAAAACGGGTTTTTCGCGCGTCATTCGGCTCCATTGTGGCCAATATGGCACGATTTGCGATGCGCGCGCCATGCGCCAGGGTGCCGGGCAGCCCTTGCATGTCAAAAACGTGCCGATGTGATTCGGTCTGCCGGCGTCACTCTTCCTGGGGTTCGAGCGAAAGGAGCAGATCGCCATCGGCCACCTGATCGCCTTCCGACACCAGTATCCCGGCGATCACACCGGCGCGCGGCGCAGAAAGCGTCAGTTCCATCTTCATGGCTTCCATGACGATCAGCGCCGCATCCTGCTCGACACTCTGTCCGCTTGCGGCCTTTACCTGCTTGATAACGCCCGGCATGGGGGCAATGAGGCGGTCCCCGCCCTCGTTCGCCTCAAAATCCCCCGCCGAAACATCGGGCAACGTGAAATCGAAGCTGACACCGGCGCTTGTCAGCGTCAGCGTATCCTTGATACGCAGAAAGCGCGCACTGAATATCCGGCCCTCATGGTCGACGCGCATCTCGCCGGCGCGGCTGGAAACAATCTCGAATTCGACGGTTTCAAACGCACCTGCGCCCTCGCGGTAGTTCGAAACGCGCCACCTGGCCGGCGCAAGCCTGAAGGCCGCAAGCTCGTGCTCCGCCTCGCCGCTGACAAGATGGACCACCCGCTTGGGCGCGGTCCAGTGCGACCACATGCCGAGCGTCTCGAAGGGATCGGACCCTGGCTCCGAGCCGTTCGGGCGAAGGGTCGCGACCGCCGCGACGGCAACCATCAAATCCGGCACCGGCGCATGCGCGTTGAGAGCGTCTAGTTCGCGGTCGATCAGACCGGTATCAACATCTCCGCCGGCAAAACTCTCCTGCCGGCACAGGGCCGCGAGAAAGGCGATATTGGTGGTCGTACCGAGGGCCTCTGTGCGGTTGAGGGCGGTCTCCATGCGTTTGAGGGCCGTTTCCCGATCAGGCCCGTGAACAATCAGCTTGGCAATCATCGGATCGTAGAAAGGCGTGATCGTATCACCTTCCCGGATGCCTGAATCCACGCGGACCCCATTTTCGGGAAACCGAAGATGCGACAGTGTCCCGGTCGCCGGAAGAAAGCCGCGCTGAGCATCTTCGGCATAGACCCGCGCCTCGAAGGCCCAGCCGTTGATCGCAAGATCCTCCTGCGCGAGCGGAAGCGGTTCGCCGGACGCAACGCGCAACTGCCACTCGACAAGATCGAGACCGGTTATCTTCTCGGTCACCGGATGTTCGACCTGCAGCCGGGTGTTCATTTCCATGAAATAGAAACGGTCGGTCTGAAGCCCCTCGCTGCCGTCCACGATGAATTCGACCGTCCCCGCGCCGCTGTAACCGATCGCTTTCGCGGCCTTGACGGCCGCCTCGCCCATGGCCTGACGCATCTCATCCGTCATGCCCGGCGCGGGCGCTTCCTCGATGACCTTCTGGTGACGGCGCTGCAACGAGCAATCGCGCTCGAAAAGGTGGACCACATTGCCGTGATTGTCGCCGAAGACCTGAATCTCGATATGGCGGGGCGATGCGACGAACTTCTCCACCAGAACACGCCCGTCGCCGAACGAGGCCTTGCCTTCACGCTTTGCAGCCGACAGCGCATCGCCGAAATCCTTCGGATCCTCAACGAGCCGCATGCCCTTGCCGCCGCCGCCGGCGCGCGCCTTGATCAGCACAGGAAAACCGATCTCGTTGGCCTTGCCGGCCAGCACCACCAGGTCCTGCGCCTCACCGTGATAACCCGGAACAACCGGCACGTCGGCGTCCTCCATCAGGGATTTCGCCGCGTCTTTCAGGCCCATGGCGCGGATCGCCTTGGCCGACGGTCCGATGAAGGTCAGACCGGCCTTCTCGACGGCCTCCACAAATTCCGGATTTTCCGACAAAAACCCGTAGCCGGGATGGATCGCTTCCGCGCCCGTCGAAAGCGCCGCTTCTATGATGCGCTCGCCGCACAGATAGCTTTCCGCCGCTGCTGCAGCGCCGATATGCACCGCCTCATCGGCCATCTCCATATGCATTGCGCCGCGATCGGCATCGGAAAACACGGCGACGGTCGACACTCCAAGGCGATCCGCCGTTCGGATCACCCGGCAGGCGATCTCCCCACGATTGGCGATCAGTATTTTTCTGAACATCCGCGTGCTCCCGCCTACATCCGGAACAGGCCGAACTGCGTCCGCCCGACCGGGCTTCCGAGCGCAACCGACAGGGAGAGCGCCAGGACATCGCGTGTTTTGCGCGGATCGACAATGCCGTCATCCCACAACCGCGCCGATGCGTAGAGCGGATGGCCCTGTTCCTCGAACTGGTCGATGACCGGTTTTTTGAAGCGCTCTTCCTCTTCCTCGCTCCACGATCCGCCGGTTCGCTCGATGCCCTCGCGTTTGACGGTTGCCAGCACACCCGCCGCCTGCTCTCCGCCCATGACCGATATGCGGCTGTTGGGCCACGTCCAGAGAAAGCGCGGGCCATAGGCGCGGCCGCACATGCCGTAATTGCCGGCGCCGAACGAACCGCCGACCAGCACGGTGATCTTCGGGACGGCAGTGGTCGCGACGGCCGTCACGAGTTTGGCGCCATCCTTGGCAATGCCGCCGGACTCGTATTTGCGGCCGACCATGAAGCCGGTGATGTTCTGCAGGAAGACCAGCGGTATGCGGCGCTGTGAACACAGCTCGACGAAATGGGCGCCCTTGACCGCGCTTTCGGAAAACAGGACACCATTGTTGGCGATAATGCCGACAGGCATGCCGTGCACATGGGCAAAGCCGCACACCAGCGTCGTGCCGTAGCGCGCCTTGAACTCATCGAAGCGCGAGCCGTCAACGAGACGCGCAATCACCTCGCGGATGTCATAAGGCGTTCTGAGATCGGGCGGCACCACGCCGGCAATCTCGGCCGGATCGTAAAGCGGATCCTCCGGCGTGCGGACATCCGCATGGATGTCACGCGACGCATTGAGGTTTGCGACGGCGCTGCGGGCCAGCGCCAGCGCATGCGCGTCGTCATTGGCCAGATGGTCCGCGACGCCCGACAGTCTGGTATGCACGTCGCCGCCGCCAAGGTCCTCGGCGGAGACGACCTCGCCGGTCGCGGCTTTCACCAGAGGCGGCCCGGCAAGGAAAATCGTGCCCTGCTCGCGCACGATGATGGTCTCGTCCGACATGGCCGGCACATAGGCCCCGCCGGCGGTGCACGAGCCCATAACAACGGCAATCTGGGAAAGACCCATCGCGGACATATTGGCCTGATTGAAGAAAATCCGCCCGAAATGCTCCCGGTCCGGAAAGACCTCGTCCTGGTTGGGCAGGTTCGCACCGCCACTGTCGACCAGATAAACGCATGGCAGGTGGTTTTCCTGCGCTATCTCCTGCGCACGAAGGTGTTTCTTGACCGATATCGGATAATAGGTGCCGCCTTTGACCGTCGCGTCGTTGCAGACGATCATCACATCGCGCCCCGAAACACGGCCTATTCCGGTGATCAGACCGGCACTGGCGATATCGTCGCCATACATGCCGTGCGCGGCGAACTGGCCGACCTCCAGAAAGGGCGAATTGGTGTCAAGCAGCCGCCGGACCCGTTCGCGCGGCAGCAACTTGCCGCGCGCGAGATGCCGCTCCCGGGCCTGCTCGCTGCCGCCGAGTTCGACCTTTGCCGCCACCTGCCGCATCGCCTCGATCAGCCCGTGCATGGCCTTGGCATTGTCGGTGAAGGACTGGGAGGAAGGCGCGATCTGTGATGAAAGGACAGCCATGGGATTTCCGTGAGATGCGCGTCAGGCGGTTTCGGCGAAGATTTCGCGGCCGATCAGCATGCGGCGGATTTCCGACGTGCCGGCGCCGATCTCGTAGAGTTTTGCATCGCGCAGCAGCCGGCCGGTCGCATACTCGTTGATATAGCCATTGCCGCCAAGGGCCTGGATCGATTCAAGCGCTACCTGGGTCGCCTTTTCGGCGGCGTAGAGGATGCAGCCGGCAGCATCCTTGCGTGTCGTCTCGCCGCGGTCGCAGGCGGCTGCCACCGCGTAAACATAGGCGCGGCAGGCGTTCATGGTGGTGTACATATCGGCGAGTTTTCCCTGCATGAGCTGGAACTCGCCGATGGGCGTCTCGAACTGCTTGCGCTCATGCACATAGGGCACGACGATATCGAGCGCCGCCGCCATGATGCCGACCGGTCCGGCGGCAAGGACAACGCGCTCATAGTCGAGACCCGACATCAGGATGCGCACGCCCTGCCCTTCTTCACCGAGCATGTTCTCATAGGGCACTTCACAATTCTCGAACACGAGTTCACAGGTGTTCGATCCGCGCATGCCGAGCTTGTCGAGTTTCTGCGCGGTGGAAAAACCGCTCATGCCCTTTTCGATCAGAAAGGCCGTTATTCCGCGCGGTCCGGCCTCCATGTCCGTCTTTGCATAGACCACCAACGTGTCGGCATCCGGACCGTTTGTGATCCACATCTTGTTACCGTTCAGCACAAACCGGTCGTTGCGCTTCTCGGCCTTCAGTTTCATCGATACGACGTCCGATCCGGAACCGGGCTCCGACATCGCCAGCGCACCGACATTTTCTCCCGAGCAGAGCCCCGGGAGGTATTTCCGCTTCTGCTCCGCCGATCCCCAGCGGTTGATCTGGTTGACGCAAAGGTTCGAGTGCGCGCCGTAGGACAGTCCCACGGACGCCGACGCGCGGGAGATTTCCTCCATCGCCACGGCATGGGCGAGATAGCCGAAGCCCGTTCCGCCGAAATCGGGATCCGCCGTCATGCCGAGCAGGCCGAGCGCCCCCATTTCCTGCCAAAGGTGCATCGGAAACTGGTTCGTCTCGTCAATCTCGGCCGCCAGGGGAGCAATCCGGTCCTGGGCGAAACGATAGACCGTTTCGCGCAACTGCTCGATGTCGTCGCCAAGCCCGAAATTCATGCCCGCCATATACACGTCAGTTCTCCTTCATCCCGACCGCGCCCGAAATCATGCGGACATAAAGCTCCTCGATCTCGTCAAGCGACAGGCGGCCGTCGGACTTGTACCAGTTGGTAACGCCCGTCAGCATTGCGATCACGGCCATTGTGGCGACCCGCGGATCGCTCACCGTGAACACTCTCGTCTGGGTGCCGGCTTCCAGAATGGAGCGCAATGATTGTTCATAACATCGCCTCAGTTCTTCAACCTCGACAAAATTCTGCTCTTCCAGGTTTCGTAATTCCATATAGGAAATAAAGACTTCCTCGCCACACTTGACGTGATACCGTATGTGAAACCGGACAAAGGCGACGAGCGCCTCGCGGGGCGGCAGGCTGTCGTCTTTCTCGGCCTCCCAGGCGGCAAGAAGGCGTTCCATATGTTCGACCAGGAGGCCGCGCAACAGATGCTGTTTGGTGGGAAAGTGATTGTAGATCGCGCCGGCCTGCAAACCGATCTCGCGGCCAATCTGGCGCATCGAGACGGCGGCATAGCCGTAGCGGGCAAACAGCGAAAGCGCGGCAAGGCGTACCCTGTCCGCTGTCTCCGCTCCGATCGATCCTACCTTGCGTGCCATCCTGTTTCCGCTGCCCGGTTCCGGTATCCGCTCTCCCGTTCACAGGATCGCTCGGTCGCAATCCCTTTCATAAAAAGAAATGAACGTTTGTTTAATTAACAAGCCTCTCTCGGCGCGTCAAGTTTACGGTCGTCATCATCGTGTAGGGCCAGACAAGCCATCGGTCACAGGTCGATACCGCCGCGCCGCCGCCGGTCAGGCGAGCCAGCGCTTGCGCCGTTTGTAGTGTTTGACGTCGCGGAACGACTTGCGCCCTTCACCGCCCACGCCGAGATAGAACTCCTTCACGTCCTCGTTCTCGCGCAGTTCCGAGGCAACGCCGTCAAGAACAATGCGGCCGGATTCGAGGATATACCCGTAGGTCGCATAACGCAGCGCGATGTTGGTGTTCTGCTCCGCCAGCAGGAAGGAAACGCCCTCCTGCTCGTTCAGCTTGCGGACAATCTCGAAAATCTCTTCCTGCAATTGCGGGGCGAGCCCCATCGACGGCTCGTCCAGCAGGATCATCTTCGGCCGCGACATCAGCGCCCGACCGATCGCGGTCATCTGTTGCTCGCCGCCGGAGGTATAGCCGGCCTGGCTGGCCCGGCGCTCCCGCAAGCGCGGGAAATAATCATAGACCATCTCCAGATCCTGCTTGATGGCGGCATTGCCGTCGCGGCGCGTAAACGCCCCGGTCAAGAGGTTTTCCTGGATCGTCAGGTGACCGAAGCAATGCCTGCCCTCCATCACCTGGATACATCCCTGCCGCACCAGTTCGTTGGGTGTCAGCGCCTCGACCTGTGTCCCCTCGAAGACAATCGAGCCTTTGGTGACCTCCCCCCGTTCGGCATGAAGCAGGTTCGAGACTGCTTTCAGGGTGGTTGTCTTGCCGGCGCCATTGGCGCCCAGCAAGGCGACGATACCGCCGCGCGGAACAGTCAGCGAGACACCCTTGAGCACCAGGATTACGTGGTTGTATATCACCTCGATATTGTTCACTGACAATATGGTGTCTTGCGCGGGTGCCGGCTCTTCGGTCGTTTGCGCTGTGCTCATGGCGCGTCAATTCCTGTTCACTGTCTGTTGGGAGGCCGTGCCTGACGGCGCGGCCATGGCTGCTTTAGCTGCAGCGTTCGGGAATGTTGTTTTCCGCGGCAAAGGCCATGGAATCCTCCATGATCAGCGGGTCGATGATTTCACGGTCGGCAGGACCAAAATCACTGATCAAAGACCATGTGCCTTCACTCGCATTCCACTGCGCGATCGCACCCAGACCAGGACCACCGTGATTTTCGCAGGACACTGCAATTTCAGGACCGAAACCCGAAAGACCAAGCTCCTCGAGGCGGGCAGCATCGATCTTGAGCGCTTCCATACCGTCACGCATCTGGGCCGGGGTCAGTTCCTTCGTGTTGTGAAGGGCCTGTGCCGTGCGGGCGGCTTCAGCAGCAAGCATGGCGGCATAAAGACCGCGGTTGTAAAGAACCGTACCGATCTGGTCTCCGGCACCGGCGGCCTTGCCGGTATCGACGACATGTTTCTGGATGTCATCGAAGATCGGGAAATCGGATCCGACACCATGGAAGGTCACGGCCTTGTAGCCATTTGCGCCTTCACCGGCAGGCACCACGTCATTTTCCGAACCGGACCACCACACGCCGATGAAGTTCTCCATCGGGAAGCGGATGTTGGCGGCTTCCTTGACGGCCACCTGGTTCATGACGCCCCAACCCCACATCAGCACATAATCCGGCCGGTCGCGGCGGATCTGAAGCCACTGGGACTTCTGTTCCTGACCGGGGTGGTCGACCGGAACGAGGGACAACTCGTATCCGTGCTTTTTGGACAGTTCCTCAAGCGTGCGGATCGGTTCCTTGCCGTAGGCCGAGTTGTGGTAGACCAGCGCAATCTTCTTGCCACTGATATCACCGCCGTTCTCATCAAGGATGTGATTGACGATGATCGAGGCGGCATCCCAGTAGGTGCCGGGATAGTTGAAGACGTGGCTGAACACCCTGCCGTTTGCAGCCGAGGTGCGGCCATAGCCCATGGAGTGCAACGGGATGCCATCGGCCGTCGCCTTGGGGATCAACTGGTAGGTGATTCCCGTCGACAGCGGCTGGTAGACGAGCGATCCCTCGCCCTTGGTCGATTCGTAACACTCCACGCCCTTTTGCGTGTTGTAGCCGGTTTCGCATTCGAGAATGCGCGCCGTGACACCATTGATGCCACCATCACGCTCGTTGAGCAGCGTGAAGTAGTCGGCATAACCGTCGGCAAAAGGAATGCCGCCTGCCGCATACGGACCGGTTCGGTAGCTCAAGGACGGAAACACCAGATCGGCAAGTGCCGACGTGCTTCCGACCGTTGCGGCGACTGCGGTCACAATTGCCAGTTTCGCTAGTTTCATGTCTTTCCTCCCTGGGTAAAACAGACACGTAAGTATGCCCCTTCCGGGGCGGATTCTCCCCGGCCAATCCTAGTATGGGAATGGCCAAAGACGCATTTTTTCCTTCGCCAGCCGCCAGAGCTGGGCCAGCCCGTGCGGTTCGACGATAAGGAAAAAGACAATGAGACCGCCCACGAGCATGATCTCGAAATGGGCGGCCAGGTCGGTTGGCCATCCAAGACCGCCGACCATGACATTCTTCAAAAGCACGGGCATCAGAATGAGAAATCCGGCGCCCAGAAACGATCCGAGGACCGAGCCCAGCCCCCCGATGATCACCATGAACAGGACCAGGAACGAAACGTTGATGCCGAACGATTCCGTCGGTTCCACCGCGCCCAGCCAGACTGAGAAATAGAGCGCTCCCGCCACCCCGATATAGAAGGAACTCACCGCAAAGGCCGAGATCTTCGCCTTCATCGGCTGCACGCCGATGATCTCCGCCGCGATGTCCATGTCGCGGATAGCCATCCATGATCGGCCCAACGTACCGCGCGTCAGATTGCGCGCGATCCATGCGAATAGAAACACTATGACAAGACAGAAAAGATAAGTCGCCCAGGGCGGCGCGTTCGCACCCGTAACGGCGATACCGAAAACCGTGCGTTCCGGCGCCGTGATCTGCCCGGAGGCCGAATAATTATAGAACCATGGTACTTTATTGAACAACCAGACCAGGAAGAACTGCGCCGCCAGCGTCGCCACCGCCAGGTAAAAACCCTTGATGCGCAGGGACGGCAGGCCAAACAGCATGCCGACAAAGGCCGTCACGCCGCCCGACAGGATCACGACGAAGAATATGTTGAGTTCCGGAAATGCCGTCATCAGCTTGTAACAGGCATAGGCGCCGACCGCCATGAAGCCGCCCGTTCCCAGACTCACCTGGCCGCAATACCCCGTCAGGATGTTGAGGCCCAGCGCTGCCATTGACCACACCAGAAGGGGAACGAGGATTGATTTCTCCCAGTAGTCGTTGATGAAAAACGGCACCACAAGGAATGCAACAGCCATGGCTGCCCAGAACAAATAGCGTTCCGACTGGATGGGGAATGTCTGCTCATCGGCAGCGTAACTTGTTTTGAAATCACCGGTTTCGCGATACAGCATCTCGTTTATACCCTCTCGATGATTCTCTCGCCGAAAAGCCCCTGCGGCCGGAACAGCAGGAACGCCAGCGCCACCATGTAGGCGAACCAGTTCTCCACCGCGCCGCCGACCAGCGGGCCGACGTAGAGCTCTGCCAGCTTCTCGCCGACACCGATGATGAGGCCGCCCACAATGGCGCCGGGGATCGAGGTGAAGCCGCCGAGAATGAGCACCGGCAGGGCCTTCAGCGCAATCAATGAAAGCGAAAACTGCACACCGGATTTCGCGCCCCACATGATCCCGGCGACGAGCGCGACAAAACCGGCGATTGACCAGACAATGACCCAGATTGTGCGAAGCGAGATACCGACGGAAAGGGCTGCCTGATGGTCGTCCGCCACCGCGCGCAATGCGCGCCCGGTCGCCGTGTATTGCGAGAACAGCGTCAGCGCCACCACCAGCACGACCGCGATGATGGCCGCCGATACGTCCAGCGTGTCGATATACATGCCGAAATAATCCGAGCCTGCCGGCGCCCAGTTCCGGGTCACATCCTCCCACCAGAAGGAACCGCCGCTTGGCAGGCCGACATCAAGCGCTTTCACATCGGCGCCCCACATGAGATCTCCCGTGCCTTCCAGGAAATAGGCAAGGCCGATCGTCGCCATGAACAGGATGATCGGTTCCTGGTTGACGAGATGCTTCAGCACCACTTTCTCGATCAGGAAGGCCAGCAGGATCATGACGCCGATGGTCACCAGTATGGCGAGAAAAGTGGGCAAACCCGGCCCCCAGTAATGCAGGTCGGTTCCAAGGATGGCATTGATCAGATGCGCGAATGGGACCTGTCCGGTCTGCAATCCGACAAGCGTCAGCGCCGCGAACAGCGCCATCACACCCTGCGCAAAGTTGAAAATACCCGATGCTTTGAAGATCAGCACAAAACCGAGTGCGACAAGGGAGTACATGACCCCGGCCATCAGTCCGTTGAGGACCGTTTCGATGAAGGTCAGTATTTCCGGGCTCACGCCGCGTCTCCTTTTGCCGCCTGTGTTCCCGAACGACTAGTCATGGCTTACCCCCAGATAGGCGTCGATCACGTCCTGGTTGTTGCGCACCTCGTCCGGGGTGCCGTCGCCGATCTTGCGACCGTAGTCGAGCACCACAACCCGGTCCGAAAGGTCCATGACGACGCCCATATCATGTTCGATCAGCGCAATGGTCGTGCCGAACTGCTGATTGACGTCGAGCACAAAGCGGCTCATGTCTTCCTTTTCCTCAAGATTCATGCCCGCCATCGGCTCATCCAGCAGCAGCAAGGCCGGATCCGCCGCCAGCGCGCGCCCGAGTTCGACACGCTTTTGCAATCCGTAGGGCAGCCGCCCCACCGGCATCTTCCGGATGTGCTGGATTTCCAGGAAGTCGATGATCTTCTCGACGGTCTCGCGATGCGCCAGTTCTTCTTTTTGCGCCGGACCGAACCACAGGGCCTGGGCGAGCATGCTGCTGCGCATCAGCGTCATGCGGCCGGTCATGATGTTGTCGAGCGTCGTCATGCCCTTGAAAAGCGCAATGTTCTGAAAGGTGCGGGCAATGCCCTGCGTGGCTGCGTGATGCGGGCGCATGCGACGGCGTTCCTCGCCGCGAAAGGTGATCGTACCCTCCTGCGGGTGATAGAATCCGTTGATGACATTCAGCATCGACGTCTTGCCGGCACCGTTCGGTCCGATGATCGCCCGGATTTCCCCTTTCTTGACGTCGAAGGAGACATCCGTAATCGCTTTAACGCCGCCGAAGGAAAGGGATATATTATCGACATGCAACAGCATGCCGCCCTTCTCGATGCCGTCATCGGCCCGCAGCGTGCCGGGATCAATATGCTGGTTCATTCGGCCGCCTCCTTGGCGATGCCGGCCGGCGCGTGCGTTTTCATGTCGACGATAGTCACGGTTGCCGAAATGCTCCCCTTTCGTCCGTCCTCGAAAGTCACTTCCGTCTCAACGAATTTTTCAGTCGAACCGTCATAGAGCGCTTCGATCAGCGGCGCGTAGCGGTCGGCGATGAAACCGCGCCGCACTTTCTGGGTGCGGGTCAGTTCACCGTCATCGGCATCCAGTTCCTTGTGCAGCACCAGGAACCGTGAAATCTGCGAGCCGGCCATCAGCTCTTCGCCGGCAAGGTCGCGATTCACCTGGTCCACATGCTCGCGCATCATGTCGTAGACCTGCGGGAGCCCCGCCAGTTCCTGGTAGGAGGCGTAGGAGATATTGTTGCGTTCGGACCAGTTGCCGACGGCCGCCAGATCGATGTTCAGCATGACCGTGCAGAAATCCCGCTGGTCTCCGAAAGCCACGACCTCCTTGATGTTGGGAAAGAACTTGAGCTTGTTTTCGATGTATTTCGGCGCAAAGAGCGAACCGTTTTTCAGCTTGCCGACATCCTTGGCCCGGTCGATGATCTTCAGGTCGCCACGGGCATCGAAAATACCGGCATCGCCCGTCTTGATGAAGCCGTCCTCGGTGAAGGTTTCCCGGGTCTTTTCTTCATCGGCATAATATTCGACAAACATGCCGGGCGACTTGAACAGCACCTCGCCGTCGTCGGAAATGCGGATCTCAACGTCCGGCACGGCCTTGCCGACCGTATCGGCATGGATCTCGCCGTCCTTTTGCGCGGTCACGTAAAGGAAGGCTTCCGTCTGTCCGTAGAGCTGCTTCAGGTTGATGCCGAGTGAGCGGAAGAACGAGAAAAGATCCGGCCCGATCGCCTCACCGGCCGTATAGGCGGTGCGGATATTGGACAGGCCGAGCGTGTTCTTCAGCGGTCCGTAGACCAGCATTTCCCCGAGCCAGTAGGCAAGCCGCCCGCCAAGCGGCACCGGCTTTCCTTCCAGGATCGGCTCGCCATGGGTCTTTGCCACGTTGAGGAAACGATGAAACATCCATTTCTTGAGCCCGCCGGCGTCCTCCATCCGGATCATCACCGTGGTCAGCAACTGCTCGAACACGCGCGGCGGCGCGAAATGGAAACTCGGCCCGATTTCGCGCAGATCGTGGGCAACCGTTTCGGGGCTTTCCGGACAGGCCATGCAAAGTCCTGCCACATAGCCTTGCGCATAGTTCATATAATGATCGCCGACCCAGGCGAGCGGCAGATAGGCCAGCACATTGTCCTTTTCCGTCAGATGATCGAAGGCCGCCGTATCGCAGGCCGCCTTGACCGACGTCTTGGCCTTGAGAACCACGCCCTTCGACCTGCCGGTCGTGCCGGAGGTATAAAGAAAGACGGACACTTCCTCGCCGTCGGCGGCGCTGATCGCATCGGCCCAGGCGGACGCCCTGCCCTGATCGGCCTTCATGGCCTCCCTGCCCATTTCCTGAACGGCCGTGAATTCCTTCAGATGGGTGTGGTCGTAGTCGCGCAGGCCGCGCGGCTCGTCATAGATCACATCCTTGAGCGCCGGAATGTCTTCGGAAAAGGACAGGATCTTGTCGACCTGTTCCTGATCCTGGACAACCGCCAGTTTGACGCCGGCATGATTGAGCACATAGGCCATTTCCTCGGCGACCGCATCGGCATAGACCGGAACCGGGATCGCCTTGAACGCCTGAACGGCGCAGAAGGTCCAGTACAGCCTTGGCCGGTTTGCTCCGACGATGGCGACCTTGTCGCCCTCGCCCACACCCAATTCCTGCAAGCCGATTGAAAACGCCCTGATCTCGTCAAGCTGTTCCTTCCAGGTCCAGCTTTGCCATATGCCCAAATCCTTGTGGCGTGTTGCCGTGCGGTCGGCAAAACGACTGGCGTTCAACAGAAGATATTGCGGAAAAGTCACCGGCTCGCGGCCGGCATCGCTGCCCGTCGGTGGCATTCCCCAGGTTCTCCTCCCAAATCCGGCAAACCCTCAATCTGCCGGAAGCGCCTGAGCGCATTTCTTGACGTTCAAAAATAAATGAACGTGTGTTCTTTTAATCAAAAGATTCGCGGAGGCGCAAGCGACTTTAGTTCAATCCGTAAACCGGAATGTGAATTTCAAACGTTTTATTTCGCCGACGGGTCACATGCCGCAACAATCATTCCTCAAGCCAAGCCTTTGTGAACACACCTACTTTTTCGCCCCTTATCCTTTCTGTGCCAGGTTGCGACTTTTTTCCACATCATGCCCTGAATAACACCGGAGCTCGACATGACACGATGGACGACCGACTATACATCCTCACCTCGAAGCCACAACACCAAAGCCTGACCGGAGCGTCACATCACCATTCGCGACATGCGCGTGCGAATCATCAAAGTACCGGTGCAAGCGACCCACCCGCACGGCAGCGGGGATGTCAGCGCCCTGCCCGTTAAAGGATTATCACTTGACGCTCCGTAAGTGAACACTTACGGTAAGTCATGACTTACGAAATGGCCTTGGCCGCACTTGCCGATCCCTCGCGGCGAAACATTTTTGAAGCCCTGAGGGCTTGCCCCCGCACGGTGTCGGACATAGCCGGCGAGCAGCCGATCAGCAGGCCCGCCGTATCCCAGCACCTTAAAGTGCTGCAGAACGCGGGCCTTGTTGAAGTCTATCCGAAGGGAACCGCCAGATATTACGGCATAAGGCGCGCCGGCCTTGCTGACCTGCGCAATTATCTCGACGGCTTCTGGGACGATGTTCTGGAGGCCTATGCGGCGGAAGTGGACAGACAGATGGGAGAAAAGAATGGTTGACCCGATCAGGAAGCTGATTGTCGTGCCGTGCGACGCCGACACCGCGTTCAGGATTTTTGCGCAGCAAACCGCCGACTGGTGGCCGCTCGCACAGCATTCGCTGACCGCTGGACGCACCGGAAATCCGGCAAAATCCGTCACGATCGAACCGCAGGTCGGCGGCCGGATTTACGAGACCACGCCGGAGGGCGAAAAGTTGCACTGGGGTTCGGTCAAAATCTATGAACCCGGAAAGGCGATCTGCTTTTCCTGGCACGTGGCCGAGCCGGTCGAGAACCAGACCGAGGTGAAGGTGCTTTTCGAACCGCTTTCGGCTGGCCGAACGCAGGTCACCCTGGAACATCGCAACTGGGAAGCACTTGGCGAGCGTGCCGAGGAAGCACGCGGCCACTATAACAACGGCTGGGTTCGCGTCTTCGAGGTCTGTTTCGGCGGCGCCTGCGGAGGAAGCGCGGCAGCGGAATGAACGTAGCCCCCATAACTGAAATCAGCGCGATCCTTTCAGGACGGATCGGATGTATTTCGCCGCCGAGCGGTAGTGGCTCGGCCCGGCGGCCTCTGCCCATCTTCCGGTGGTCCAGGCATTTTGCGCGCCTTTCATCGGCCCGCCGTAAAGCGCTTCGTCCGACAATCCTTCAAGAAGTGCGACAAGCTTGCCGTGATTGGCCGCGAGCATCGCCTTTGCCCCGTTCCAGTCCAGATCCTTCTGCCTGTCGCGAAGAGCGGCATTGTAACGGGCCAGTTCGCTCCACTTGTAGCCCTTGGCGGGAAAGAACACCTCCTTGCCCGCCTGCCCGTCCGCATACCAGCCAAGGAAAAGTTCAATCCAGTGCGCCCGATGGCCAACGATGTCCTTTATCGACACCTCGTCATCTTCGGCGGCCACCGAAACAGCACCGTTCACCGGTCCGAGAACTTTTTCCAGCTTCTCATACTCCTTGCGTGTGACAGCGAGCAGTTCCGTTTTGTTTTTCGCAACCATGATCCGCTCCAATCGTTGATGGAAGCATACCCTTCTGTGCTTTTCGCGCATTGATCGTCATCAATCGCGCCACGATTCGCGCCCGACTCCAAAACGGCCTCATCACAAAATGTTACGGCCGATCACTTCGCTGGTTAACGATAGGTTCAGTCATGAAATCGCCTGCCTTGAACTCGACCCTTTGGCTTTTGGTCCAGCCAGAGTGTCGCCATGTATATTCCATTTCTTGTTTTTCTGGTCGCCGTATTCCTTGGCGCCACGCTTGCTCCGATTGTTGTTCCGCAGGACAGGTTTGACAGGATTGTCGATGAGTTTGCCGACACGCTGCGCGCGGCCTGGGCGAAGACCGAAATCATCGAGGACTGGCTGACCTATCGCCCTGACAGGCTCACGACCGCGAGCACACAACGCGTCAAGAAACGAGAGGAAAGCCCGGTGCCGTTGGCGGCGGGCATTCCCATCGGCAAATGGCTTTACAAATGCGACGCCAAGGAACCATCCGGAGCCGGCTGCTCGGTGACCCATCAGATTTTCGAACACGGCGCGGTGGACTTCTCGTGGCGAATCGAAATCGATCCGGGGGGCGGCTACAATGCGGTCTGGCGAACCGCAACCGGTATTCGAATCGATCAGGGCATTGTTCTCGACACAGGATCCGATGAAACACTGAACCTTGATTTCCTGTCCTGCATCGACCGCTATTGCGAAACAACCGCCAGTCTCGATGCAGGGCTTGTGGGCACACTCCTCAAGACGGACCGTATCACCGCGACCGTCCATGATGCACAGGACCGGCCGGTGACCTATTCGATCGACGTGAACGGCCTTGCAACCAGTTTGCGAATGCTCGATGACGAAAGAAACAGCATCTGACGTGCGGCCGTTGCATACTGTGCCGGATCAACACCACACACAGCAAATACGGCACCAATACTTGCCGATGACTTGACCTTGTGAACAGTAGTTTCAATACTGCACAAGACCTGACTCCATCACGTGGAGCCATCGAGCAGATATCGTGTTCAAAACCGTCCACGGTCGGGGACGGCAAACACAGGAGTGGAAAATGAGGGCCTTGGTCATGGCAGTTCTCGCAGCCGCGACACTGTCGGCTTGTACGACGGGCGAAAAGACGGCCTCCGGCGCCGGCGTCGGCGCCCTTGTCGGCGGGGCCGTTACCCAAAGCGCGGGCGGCGCCGTGGTCGGCGCGCTGATCGGCGGTTTCGGCACCTATCTGGCTGAAACCGGTGACGGCATGTGCCAGTACCGCAACTCGCGCGGCGAGATATACACGGCACGTTGTCACTGGCTCTGACCGGAGCACATTGCCACCGGCCGGGCCGGCATGACTGTGATGGTCCGGCAGCGTGGTTTTGCCGGTCAAATGATTCGGAATGCGGATCACAGGACTGTTTGACGGGGCACCAAAAGGAGGGTGAAATGAAGGCTTTGATCATAGCGGTACTGGCCGCTGCGACACTCACGGCATGCACAACGGCTGAAAAGACCGCATCAGGTGCGGGCGCCGGGGCTGCTATCGGCGCCGTTGCCACAAGGAGCGCGGGCGGCGCGGTTGTCGGCGCGCTGATTGGCGGCTTCGGAACCTATCTGGCAACAACAGCGGACGGCCGCTGTCAGTACCGCAACTCGCGCGGTGAAATCTATACGACACGCTGCCACTGGCGCTGATAAACACACGAAGGGCGGCGGCCCTGCAGGACCGCCGCCCTTTTTGATCCGCCGGTTGCTGCGGCCGTCAGGTTCCTGCCGGATGCCTCGGTCAGGCGTATAGAGCTTGAACTTCACACCCACGCGGACCGTATGACTGGACGGTTCGATCTTCGCTATGGTGCCGATATCCACATCTTCATAACGGGTATAACGGTATTCGACATAAGCGCTGGTCTTCTCGCTCAGTACCGGTGCCGATCGGGACCGCGTTGAGCCCTTTGTCCAAGGAAATTGACGGAACCGAGATGGAGGCCTCGCCCCGCTGCCAGGTGTGGCCGCCGATCACATAACCAAGCGTGTAATCATTGAATTTGTAGCCGACCCGCCCCAGCGCGTCGAAACCGAAATCATCGGCCTGCGCACGCAATGTCGTCGCCCCTGCCACCGTGCTGCTGACCGGCGCACTGATATACTCGGCCGCAAGCACAACACCGGCCACCCAGCGCCCGCCGAACTCCCAGTCATAGCCGATATTGGCTTCAACAGGATATCCTTCGGTTGCCAGGCCATCGAAGGTGAAGGTGCCGCCGATCGTCGTTATGCCGCCCACCTTGAGGCCGGCCCGGTCATGGACGAAAGGCGTCCTTTCCTGCTGCGACAGTCCGCCGCCGACGCCGCCATCGCGGCAAGGAAAACCGTTGAATACCGGTCGATCATCGTAGAACCCGCCCTTCTACTGAAAATCACCCCTTTATTTCATATCCCGATTGCAACCCGGTGAGCAGCACCAAATGTCGCAGACCGGCAACGAAGGCAGGCTACGTCGGACGTCGTCAATACTTTTGCGGAACGTAAAGATCCTGCGGCAGCACGGCGCGCTCATAGTCCGGATTGAACACACGGTCCGGCAGTTCGACATCGTCCTGCTCCACGAGCTTATACGGGATCTGCTTGAGGAAATGATCCATGCAGTTGAGCCGCGCACGTTTCTTGTCGTTGCCTTCGACGATGTACCAGGGCGCCTCGGGAATATTTGTCCGCTCGAACATCTCTTCCTTGGCCTTCGTGTAGTCCTCCCATTTGACCCGCGATTCCAGGTCCATGGGGCTGAGCTTCCATTGCTTGAGCGGGTCATGAATGCGCATCAGGAAGCGCAATTGCTGTTCTTCGTCCGTAATCGAGAACCAGTATTTGATCAGAATGATGCCGGAGCGCACGATCATCCGTTCGAATTCGGGCACGTCGCGGAAGAACTGCTCCACCTGGTCCGTATCGGCAAACCCCATGACCCGCTCCACGCCGGCGCGGTTGTACCAGGAGCGGTCGAACAGGACGATCTCGCCGCCGGCGGGCAGATGCGGCACATAGCGCTGGAAATACCATTGCGTCTTTTCCCGGTCGTTCGGCGCCGGCAGGGCCACGACCCGGCAGACACGCGGGTTCAGGCGCTGGGTAATGCGCTTGATGACGCCGCCCTTGCCGGCTGAATCGCGACCTTCGAAAATCACCACGATCTTCGCCCCGGTGGCTGAAACCCAGTCCTGCAGCTTGATCAACTCGGACTGCAACGCCAGCAGTTTGCGGAAATAATCCGCCCGCGGGATGGTCGGCGGATGCATTTGCCGGTAGATGCGCCGGATTTCCATCGACAGCGCCGGCTCAGACATTTCCAGCTCGTAATCCTCGTCCAGAGTATCGGCAAGTTCCTCTTCCAGCCAATCCACGCCCTCCTCTCCATCGCGATCCTGTGCCATTCCCAAAATCTCCTTTCCCTTTGCAACCGCTTCATGTCTAGCCCGGCATTCAACGCAGCAGCACCACACAAATGCAACGGATTTACGTCACCATCAACAGGGCCGGCTGTCGCAGCGGATCAGTCTGCCGTCATGCCGGGGGATTTGCGCAAGCCGATCGCCTGCGTTAAGCGCTTCGCCGGCTTGTTTCCGGATCGGAAGCTGTTATCGATGACACACCGTCATTTGGCGACAACCGCAGTTGAAGGTCCGGCCCATGAGCGTTGAACAGATTGAGCTATTCGCACTCTTTGCCGCGGTCTTCGCGCTCCTGTTCTGGGGCCGCTGGCGCTACGATCTGGTGGCCTTCAGCGCCCTGCTCGTCGCCCTGGTGCTCGGCCTCGTCCCGACCGATCAGGCCTTTTCCGGCTTCGGTCACCCGGCAACGGTCATCGTCGCGCTGGTTCTGGTGATCTCACGCGGGCTGCTCAATTCCGGCGCTATCGATCTCATCACCCGCCGCATGGTCGATGCCGGTCGCAGCGTCGCGGCGCATATTGCCGTGATGAGCGGCGTCGGGGCCGTGCTGTCGGCATTCATGAACAATGTCGCCGCGATGGCGCTGCTCATGCCGGTCGATCTGCAGGCGGCCAAGAAAGCGGGGCGGCCGGTTCGCCGAACACTCATGCCCCTCTCCTTCGCGACCATTCTCGGCGGCATGGTCACCCTGATCGGCACGCCGCCCAACATCATCATAGCGTCGTTTCGGGAGCGGGCGCTGGGCGAACCCTTCGCAATGTTCGATTTCACCCCCGTCGGCGGCACGGTGGCGATCGTCGGCATCGCCTTTGTCGCCCTGATCGGCTGGCGCCTGATCCCGAAAGGCGACGGCGACGATGCGCCGGCGGACGATCTGCGCGCGCTGGAGGGCTATCTCGCCGAGCTCGTGGTTCCGGAAAAATCCAAGGCCATCGGCCAGGAGGTTCGCGACCTTTACCCGGCGGGCGATGAGGACGATGTCGCGATCCTCGGCGTGGTCAGAAACGGCAAGAGGCTGGGCGGCTTTTCCTCGACCGTCGTTCTGCGGGCGAAGGACATGCTGATCGTCGAGGCCACCGCCGAGGACATCGACCGTTTTCGCGGCGCGCTCGGCCTCGAATTTCTCGGCGAGCGCCCGACCCGGGAGACGGCCGCAGGCGACCTGTCGCTGATGGAAGTGGTGGTGCCGCGCGAGTCGCGCTTTGCCGGCCGCTCGGCCATTTCCATGCGGTTGCGCGCACGCCGCAGCGTCACTCTGCTCGGCATCTCCAGAAAGGGCAAGCGGTTTTCCAGGCGCGTCAGGCATGAAACCGTACGTCCGGGCGATATTCTCCTGCTGCTCGGCGCGGAGGATCGGCTGCCCGACCTTGCCAACTCGCTCGGTCTGCTGCCGCTCGCCGAACGGGGCCTCAATGTCACACAGCATCGCAAGGCCTGGCTCGCCGTCGGCGTTTTCGCGGCCGCGATCGCGGTCTCGGCCTTTGGCCTGCTTTATCTGGCCACCGCGCTGGCGATTGTCGTCGTGCTTTATATTTTCCTCGATATCTTGCCGATCCGCAGCGTCTACGATCACATCGAATGGCCGGTCGTGGTGCTTCTGGGTAGCATGATCCCGCTCGGCGTCGCGCTCGAGAACGCCGGCGGCACGCAGCTGATCGCCGCCGGCATCGTGGATCTTGCCACCGGGCTGCCCTCCTGGGTCGTCCTCACAGCACTCATGCTCGTGGTCATGACGCTCTCCGACGTGCTCAACAACACGGCCACCGCCGTCATCGGCGCGCCGATCGCCGTCGACATCGCGGCGCGGCTCAACGCCAATCCCGACGGCTTCCTGATGGCCGTCGCCGTCGCTGCCTCCTGCGCGTTCCTGACCCCGATCGGCCACAAGAACAACACGCTGATCCTCGGGCCCGGCGGCTATAAATTCGGCGATTACTGGCGCATGGGCCTGCCGCTGGAGATTGTGGTGATCGCCGTTTCCGTGCCGGTCATTCTGGTGGTCTTCCCGTTATGACATGGCGGTTCGGACGCCGCTGTCATTGAAAATCATTGAGGTTCCTGCTCGCCGGAAGGTTTTCCCGCGGTTCCTCCTGCTCGATGATCTGGACCGGGCCGGTCTTGCCACTGCCCGGCTTCATCTTTCGGTTCAGCCTGTCTATAAGCAGCCTGTCCGCATGGACAATCTGCTGTGAAGCCAGCAATCGGATCGCCCGAGCGCCAGCAAAAAATCCGTAAAACAAATTGTTGGAGCGTTTTCGGTGACCGATCTCAAGGACCACACACATGTAAGCTCGACCGAACTGCCGGACATTGCATTTCCCGCGGTGACCGCGATGTGCGAGAGCATTGCCGAGGAGCATGCTCTTGCCTTTCTGGAAAAAAGCGACGCACGGCTTGTGCTCGAAACGGTCTATGGTCTTTACGTGCTTTGGCCTGACGACACGGGCACCCGGATCGAGGTCCGTACCGACACGCTCAACGCGCTTTCCATCCTGAAAGACGGGCTCGTGCAGGCAATCGCGCATATGTCGGCCGACACCGCCGAGGACATTCGCTGGTCCGATGCCATGTCCGACACTGGCCTGCCGCCCAACTTTCAGTTCACCCGCGCCGTTTCGATCTCGTCCATAAGCCCCGATTTCAAGCGCCTGCGTCTGTCCGTGCCCGATCTGGAAGACTACACGGACAGTGCGCTGCACTTCCGATTTGCCCTGCCCGATCCAACGGCGCCCGACGAACAATGGCCGCGCATGAAACCCAACGGCGCCGTGTCCTGGCCCAAAGGCGACCGGAAACTGCACACGCCGGTCTACACGGCACGCGCCGTGGACAAGGCCGGGGGCACACTGGACGTGGATATTTTTCTCCACCAGGGCGGCCGGGCCACTCAATGGATCGGGACGCTCACACCCGGCGGACGGGTGGCAATCGTCGGACCCGGCGGCGGCGGCATTCCGCAATGCGAAACGATCCATCTTTTCGGCGACGAAACCGCATTCCCGGCGATTGCCCGGATCCTTGAAACCCTCGGCGGCAAAGCTTCCGGCACGGTCACGCTTCTCAGTGCCGACGGCATACCGTGCTATCCGCTTCCGAAGGCGCCGGATTTCAGGGTATCCTGGTTGGCGCATGCCAGAAAGGACGAGTTCATCGCAAGCGCGCTCGGCACGATCGGGCAACTGGACGGCGGATACTTCTGGTTCGCAGCGGAACAGACCGCTGCGCAAACGGTCCGGAAAACCTTCAAACAGAGCGGCGCTGCAAGAGAGCGTGCCTACATCGCCACCTATTGGGCGCGTTGATCCAAAGCCGGCATTTGAACACGACCACGCCCCAGGCCACCGGCACGCTCGCAGTGCCGGTCTGGGGATTTTATTGACATTATCTCTTGTTCCCAAAAAGGGAACGTACTACATTGAGCGCATGCAGGTGATAGCGAAACGCACACTTAGGGAGTTCTGGCGAAAGCACCCGAAGGCCGAAACCCCGTTGAAAGTCTGGCACAGTATCGCCAACCGAGCCTCTTGGGAAAATTCACAGGACATCAGCCGCAGGTTCGGCAGGACCGTTGATTTCGTTGGTGACAACCGTGTGATCTTCGACATAGCAGGCAACAGATACCGCCTTATCGTCCACGTTTCGTACACCTACAAAAGAGTGCTGATTAAGTTTATCGGAACCCACAAAGAGTACGACAAGATCGACCCGGAGACAGTCTGATGGAAAACATTCGCGCGATCCGCACCGAAGATGACTACGATTGGGCGCTCGGCCAAGTCGCGGCATATTTTGAAAACGAACCAACTCCGGGAACTCCGGATGCTGACCGGTTCGATGTGCTCTCAGATCTCATCGCACGGTACGAGGACAAGCACTGGA
This sequence comes from Hoeflea sp., assembly GCF_984452065.1. Classification (NCBI taxonomy): domain Bacteria; kingdom Pseudomonadati; phylum Pseudomonadota; class Alphaproteobacteria; order Hyphomicrobiales; family Rhizobiaceae; genus Hoeflea; species Hoeflea sp. Next base: position 29,628 of record NZ_CFHWAF010000030.1, read on the forward strand.
CGATTGAAGACCCCGACCCTGTCGAGGCGATCAAATACGTTCTCGATCAGCTTGGCGCCGGACAGGCGCACCTTGCTGAAGTGCTCGGTTCCCGCTCGCGTGCGTCAGAGGTGCTGAACAGGAAACGTGCCCTGTCCCTGGGAATGATCCAGAAGATCCACGCAGAGCTGAATATCCCGTCTGATGTGCTTATCCAGCCCTACCACATCACCAGGTAGAAGGCGCTTGACCATTGCCAGTCTTGTGTGCGCTTCACCAGTTTTGCCCGCACCGGATTGGGGGTCACATAGCGCACAACATGCGGGCCGTGCCATGGGTTGGAGTTTGAGGTAAATTGGGGATTTGGTAAACTGTCACCTTAATTTCTTCTTGCACCTGAAATCGCTCACACAATCGTTGACGGCAGGCAGATGGTCGAGATTTCTGCAGAGGCACTCAAGCGGCTGGTTCACTTGCCGATTTCCTGGAAAAACCAACCTTCTGAACGCGGGTTTCCGGCCTAAACACTCTTTCACTCAACGTTCGTGAACATACAGCCTCATTCTGATATTGCCGCATGGCTGGCAGGTGCATATGCAATCACATCAACCTCCACCTTTGCATCCACCATCAACCGTGACTGAACGGTCGATCGGGCTGGTCCGCCGTTTGGGAAGAATTCTGCATGGACTCGGTTGAACGTCCAAAAGTCCCGAGGATCATCCAACCAGCAATTTGCCTTGACAACATCGTCAAAGCTGCAGCCCGTACTTTCAAGCACGCGGCAAACATTTTCCATTGTGCGACGGGTCTGGGCCTCTATTCCTCCCGGCACAAATTCACCGGCGTCGTCCATCGCAACCTGTCCTGAGATACAGATAAAATCACCAGCCCGCACTGCTGGTGAAAACGATAGTGGCTGACCGCCGGCACCTGTGCGTTCATGTCCGATACGTTCGATAGGCATGTCTTGGAACCCTTTTTACATGAGATTGAAACAACGAAAGAATCCGGTGCGTTACCAGACTTTCCCCCTTGCAGAAACTTCGACTGTGATTTCATGCCGATCACCACGAACCAGTTCAATCCGGTCAAGCATATTCGACACAACACAAGCGTGATTTGGGATTATCCTCAGACGGTCTCCCACCTTGAGATTGATATGTTCGGCACACAGTATTCCGTGCTCTTCGGAAAGGCTGGCAACAACAAGACCTGGCCGCCCCAAAACATGGCCGTAGCCTTCCAAACCAAGCAAATCTGATGTCAGGACCTTAGATCCGGCATCGATGACGGCACGATTATTTGTTGGCACCGATACAACGGTTGCAAGTACACTTAGAGCACAGTCGTCCCATCCGCATGCGCCTGCAGCCACCAAGGAACGGTCGTTGTAGACATAGGTTCCGACGCGATATTCGTTCGCAACCGGTACGGTCTCGGCGCGCCACATGCCCGGAGATCCGCCGGTGGAAATAGTGTCGACCGACAGGCCTGAAGTCATGATCAGGTCCTTCGCCGTCGCCAGCCACTTTTGCACTGACGCTTCGGCACCAACCGGCGGATAGGTCATCAGCCCAGCGAAACATAATCCAGGCTGAGTATTGATTATCAATGCAAGTTCCGCAGCGTGGTGCGGAGAGCCAACTCCGCAGCGACAACCACCGGTATCGCATTCGACCAGAACTCTCAGCGGTTCATCTGGGTTTGTAAACAAATCAGACAGGCCGACAACCACGTCCCGGTTGTCGGCAACGGTTGTCAATCGCACACGTCCGGCAAGAGAGCGCAGGCGTTCGAGTTTTTGTCGCCCGACAATGTTGTAGGTCAGCAGCACATCGTCGATACCACCCTCGGTGATCATGGCTTCCGCTTCAGAAATCTTTTGACAGGTGATACCCACTGCTCCGGCAGCAAGCTGACGCTTAGCCAGAAGAGGAAGCTTGTGGGTCTTTATATGTGGCCTGAGCGCTATCTGGTGCCTGTCACAATAGCGCTGGAACTTCTCGATGTTTTGATTGGCAATATCAAGATCGACCATGACAGACGGCGTATCGATGTCGGCAAACATTATAAAACCTCTGCAACGTGCGGATTTTCGACCAATGGCCAAATCTGGCGGTCTAGGCGTTTGTATTCGTTGCGACGAGGATCATTTGGGTATGGCCCATCGACACCGGCGTAGAGGATATCGGCTGCGATGGAAGCAAATGCTCCGTGGAAGTGGTTTGTGGATTTTACGACCAGAACCTGCCTGGAGGCTGGATCGATCCCGAGATTCGAAAACAGGTCTGGGGCAAATGCCTGACTTCGGTTTGAATTGAGAACGATGTCGATGCCGTTGAGTCGGATCACCGCACAATCGCCAAGAGGCACAACGGAAGCACCAAAACTCTGCACTGCGTCGCGGGTAACGGAAACCACATCAACCTTGCCGTCGATTGGAGCACCCGCTGTGGCCGACGTCTTTCCTCCGAATCGCAGATCCAAACGTCCTCCGACGCCGGCAGCGTGGCAAAGGCGGACGGCCATAGGATCCCAGATTGTGCCAAATGCGGCGTTGGTCAGACCAAGATCCAGCGCTTCCCGCAACATTATCGTGCTGTCGCCCGCCACACCGCCGCCCGGGTTGTCCCAAACATCGGCAACGACCACCGGTCCTGCTTCGTACTTCGCGGCTCGTTTCAGTGCTTCACGCGGGGGTAGGAACTCTGGCGTCGCCTTGCCCCGGAATGAAAACAATTCCATGCCGAGATCACGCGCCATCTCTCTGGCTCTGGCAGCGCTGTTGTCGGTGGTGACTAGAACCTTGGCACCCAGGTCTGGAGAATCTCCGGCAATAAAGCCGTGAATCACTGAAATCGAAAGTGCTTTCCCTTCCGATTCGATCGCCTTTATTCGATCGATGAAATTCCGCATCGGATTACAACTGGTTGGCAACACATCGATCATGCGCACATCAAACACTTCGAGCGTGGGATAAATTGAGCCACGAGCCGTACGCAGGGTCAGATCGACACAGGACTCTGCAGTCTCAACAAAATCAGTGTGGGGAAATTCTTTGAATACGGTAATTATGTCAGCACTCTTGCAGCGTCGTGCGCTCAGGTGGCTGTGTGGATCAAACGTCACGCCGATTGTGACCTCCGGCCCCGCAATGCGCCGTACTGCTTCGATCAACTCACCTTCACAGTCGACCGTGCCATCCGCAATCATGGCGCCGTGGAGGCCCAATACTACGGCATCCACAGGGAGGGCACCTTGCAACTGCCCCAGAACTTCATCCCTCAATCGTGCCCATGTGAGTGCATTAACTAGCCCGCCGGGCTCCGCCCAAGCAGCGGTTCCTTCGATCAGTTCGATCTCACCAGCCAACTTCCGCTTACGCAGTACAGGAAATACCGCACTACATAGCGTCGGCGTTTCAGGATGCTCTCCGGGAAGTGCATAGAAGGTTTGCTGGAAGTCGGAAAAATCCGTCCTCAATGGAGAGAACGTGTTTGTTTCCGTTGCAATTGACGCGCAAAACACACGCATCTCAATATAATCCTTTTAGAGAAAACGGCAGGCGAGCGTTCCCCGCCTGCCGTGGCTCGCAGCAGGCCTCAAAACCCGCTGCAGGGAGGATGCTAGTCGAGATATTGCGTCCCGTTGGCGGTATCGACCGCGGACTTCAAGAGCCCCAGCAACTCATTGGCTTTTTCATCGAGATTTTCGCTGACATGTGACTCAAAAGCAGGTTGTGCAGCTTTTGCCATTGATACACGCTGTTCATCGGTCAGCGCAGTGACCTCAATTTTGTTCATGAGACCGGCCAGTCCCCGATCCGAGGCTTCTATTACCCGGCTAAGCCCGCGGCTTGCCGTCACACAGTTTTCAGCCGCTGCATGGATGGTCGCACGTTCGGCGTCGGACAGACTTTCATAAAACGCTTTGTTCATCATAAACGTGTATGGTGAAAACAGGTGGTTGGTCAGCGTCATATACTTCTGTACTTCGGCGAAATTCGCGAAGGAAATTATTGGAACCGGGTTCATCTGTCCGTCGATCACACCGGTCTGCAGGCCGGAATAGACTTCACCCCAAGCCAGTGGATAAGCCTCGGCACCAAGCGACTGCACGATTCTTTGATGTGAAGGCAACGTCATAGTTCGGATGCGGATACCATCAAAATCCGGCAACTCGGCAATAGGACGCTTCGAATTGGTCACTGCAAAGAAACCGCCCGTGTCCGGAAAGCCAAGGACGACAACGTCACCGAGCGTGGCCTCAATATCGGCTGCCAGCGCGCTGCCGAATTCGCCGTCAAACACCTGGTAGGTCGCAGCATTCCCGGAAAACGCGAACGGCAGGTTCAGCACATCGATACGCGGGTAGTAGCTGGCCAGCGCACCGGTCGACGTCAGCGTCGCCTGTATGATGCCGTCCCGCATCTGCTGGACATGCTCTGCTGCAGAGCCGAGTTGGTTCGAGCCGAAGACCTCGACGGTTACGCTGCCATTTGTGCCCGCATTGACAAGATTTGCAAACACCGCGGTGCATGCATGGGCCGGGTTTTCAAACGGGTCGGTCTTATTGTCGTGACCGAATTTGATGACACCGCCATCGGCTAGTGCAACGCTGGCTGTCAGGGTTACGGCGACGGTCAGACCGGTTAACAGATGTTTCATATCTTCTATCTCCTCAGATTCTCTGGATTTGCAATTATTCGGCAAAGCCAAGGAGCCGAGGCAGCAATAACGCCGCATCGTTCCAGAAGGCAAAGACGAACAGGATCGTGATTTCTGCGATTAAGAATGGGAAGAGCTTGATCGCAATCCTTTCGATTTTCTCCCCGGTGACCGACGACAACACGAACAGGCACGCGCCCACCGGTGGTGTCATCAACGAAATGTTCAGCGCCAGTACGAAGATGATGCCAGCGTGGATCGGTTCGAGCCCTACCTGCTCGGTCAATGGAACGAGTACCGGTGCCAAGATGATCAGTATGGCAGTGATATCCATTACCATTCCCACGACAAGCAGCAGGAAGATGATTACGGCGATCACGACATAGCGGTTTTCCGATATCGCCAGTACCGATTCCGCGATCAGTTGCGGAATTCTCTCAAAGCTCATCCACCAGCCAAGGATGCCGGCAAAGGCGATAATGACGAAGATGACACCGGTGATGCGTGCCGTTCGCACGAGCATTCGGTAGAATCCCATCACCGATAGCGTGCGGTAGACAAAGGCGCCGATGAATAGTGAATAGGCCACGGCAATCGAGGCCGCTTCGGTCGGGGTGACGATGCCGCCCAGGATGCCTCCAAGAATAATAACAGGCATCGCTAGCGCGGTCAGAGAACTGGTGAATGTCTCCCAGACTTCTCTGGGAGTGGCGCCGCGCAGTGCCTTGGGTAGATTCTCGCGCTTGCCGCCGATCGCGATGACGCACATGCAAACAGTACAAATCACCAACCCCGGCAGGATTCCCGCGGCGAAGAGACCTGCTATGGAGACGCCCATAAGAGAGCCATAGACCACCATCAGCCCTGACGGCGGGATGGTCGGCCCAATGATTGACCCGGCCGCGGTTACGGCGCAGGCGTAGTCCCGCTTGTATCCCTCCTCTACCATCGCTGGTACCAGGGTACGACCGAAGGCTGCAGCATCTGCCGTGGCCGAACCGGTCAGTCCAGCGAAGAACACCGACGCCAGCATGTTCGTGTGCGCCAGCCCACCGCGGAACCGCCCGACAAGAACCTGGGCAAGCTTCACCAGTCGGTGCGTGATCCCAATACCGTTCATGATCTCGGCCGCCAGAATGAAGAAGGGCATGGCGAGAAAGGGGAAAATGTTGAGGCCGTTGAAGATTTTCGAGGGACCGATGGCCAGGAACTGTGTGCCGGCCATATCGAGGAGGCCGACAACGCCAGCGAATCCGATCGCGAATCCGATCGGCATTCCGATCAGCAGAAGAAGAACGAATGTTATGGCTACCCACATTAAACCGTTCCTTCCGGCGAGACTTCTTCCAAATAAGTTCCGAGGTCACGCACCAGCACCAGAAAAAGCTGCACCGAGGCAATAGCCGCAGCAACGGGGATTGCGGCGTAGAACGGTAGGAGGCTGGCACCGAAAATCATGGCTTCGCGCGGTGCTCCGCTTAGCGCAAATGAGATGCCGTACCAAAACACATAAAGGAACAACGCCAGCGCCAGCACATCCGAGACGATCAACAGCGTGCGTCGCACGCGGAAGGGAACTGCCTCTACAAAAAGTGTCAACCCGATGTGCTCGCGCCTGGAAATGCCCGACGACACTGCCAACATTGCAGCCCAGATCATAAGATAGCGTGCAATGATCTCAGGCCACGGAAGTTGCCATCGGAAATAGTATCGGTCTGCTACTCCGAGCCACACGTCCAACACAAGCAGCAACATCAGGAGCGCAACGATGGCTTCGACTACACGATTGATGCGGTCGCTTGATGATCTCGCCCAGTTACGCATGATCCCTCCCAAGATCTGCATATGAAACTTAAGTACATATATTCCTGTTTTTTGGACAAAATCAAACGGAAAATGTGCTTTAAGTTCATATCTGTCGACAAATTACGCCGAGATCGGTGAAAATATTTACAAAATTTCGCTAGATGTGTATTTGAGTTACACAATAAAAGAGATGCCCATGAACCAGATCGACAACAAATCGCCGGACGATGCGCCAATACCGAAAAAGGGAAAAGTCGGTGTCACCGACGTCATTTCCATGCTCCATTCTGTTGACGGCAAGCTGGCTAATCAGGAGCAAAAAGTCGCAGACTACGTCAAATCCAATCTCGAAAATATCTCGAATATGACGATTGCTCAGTTGGCGGAGAGAAGCTCGGTCAGCACACCGACCGTGATCCGTTTCTGTAGGTCATTGGGCTGCGAAGGCTTTCGTGAATTCAAGCTCCGCCTTGCTCAAAACGTTGCCGTCAGTCTGCAATATCTAAACTCAACCCATCCTGGGCCAGCCGGCAATGAAGAGACCGCCGTCGATCAGGTTCTAAACGCGCTCTATGCCACAACGAGCATCATGCGAAAGCAAATCAACCTTGCCCGCCTGATAGAGGCTCGCGACGCAATCGTGAATTGCCGCCAGCTGGTGGTGGGTGGAATTGGGGGAGGATCCTCGATGATGGCCGAGGAGGCGGTAAATCGAATTTTTCGGCTAGGCATACCGGCGTCCTCGATAAATGACAGCTACATGATGCAGATGAGATCTGCGACATTGGACGGCAGCGATGTGTTGCTCTTGTTCTCCGCCAGCGGCGAGGCCGACGCGGTTGTCGCCGCCGCACGAATAGCTGGCGGTTACGGAGCGACAGTTGTCAGTGTTACCAAGTCGGACACCAGCCTGTCCGAAGCTTCCGACATCTCCATCTCGGTTGAAATACCTGAGGATCCGGACATTTTCAAACCCACCGCCAGTCGCTACGCTTTCTTGGCGATATTGGACACACTGGCGATGTTGATTGCGCAAGTCGAGCCCGAAACAACACGAGAAAACCTCCGTCGCATCCGAGCTTCTTTAACTGCATATCATAGTCGAACTGGTGCTCAGCCATTGGGTGATTAGTCTAGAGCGAGTTGTGATTAGATTGACGCATTTGACCGCGGCGATTTTGGTCGCTGACAAGGCGGGTTG
>NZ_CFHWAF010000031.1:0-14602 GCF_984452065.1 Hoeflea sp.
GCGCATGCCGGTATGCCCTTTCGCGAATAGGTCGCCGACCGGCGTATCCGCCGGATCCGAGACATTGGAAAGGTCGGCCCAGACCGCCTTGGCCGCCTCGCCGTTCATCAGATCAAGACCGGCAAGATCGGCATGCTCGAAGGCGCCCATCGCGGGCAGCCGGGCGGCGTAGCCCTCCTTGAGTATCGTGTCGCAGGCTTCGGGCGTGACCAGCCCCCTGCCGACAAGCGAGGCGAACTCCCTCAGCACCGCATGCTGGATACGTGCCCAAAGAAATCCGGGGATATCGGGGCATCGCACCGGCGTCTTGCCGGTCTCGCGCATCAGCCGGGTGGTGAAGTCGACCGCCGGTTCGCCGGACGCATCGCCGGGCACGATCTCGACCAGTTTCACAAGATGCGCCGGCTGGGCGTAATGGGCGATGCAGAAATTCTGCGGCCGCTCCAGCACCGATTGCAGCGCCGTGGCGCTGAGGGCCGATGTGGTGGAGGACAGAACAGTGTCCGGCCCCGCATGCGCCTCGGCCTGCCGCAGAAGCTGCTGCTTGACGGCCATGTCCTCGGCGACGGCCTCGATGGCGAAATCCGCTCCGGCAACGGCATCGGCAAGGCTGTCCGTGGTCGATATGCGGGCCTGCACGTCCGGCTTTGCGCCGGCGTCGGCAAGCGCTGCCGCCGCCAGAAAATCAAATGCCTCGCCCATGCGCGCTTCGGCTTCGGGAAGGCTTTCCTTCCTGCGTCCCCACAGCCTTACCCGCGCTCCACCGAGTGCAAGGGAAAGCGCAATCTGCGCGCCCATGGTGCCGGCTCCGAGCACCGCGCAAACCGGCCATTTTTTATCCGACATAATACCAGCCGTCGCCTTCCTTCCTGGCCAGCCCCTTGGCGGCGAAATCCTTCAGGCTGGCATCGATCGAGACCAGAGCACGCCATTCGCGCACCATGTCCTGATCATCACAGCATTTGTCGCGCAACTCGGCAAATGTGATGCCGGGATTTGCCTTCATGTGGGTGACCATCGACTGCTCGACCTTGTCCACCCGCCGGCGGCAGTCATCGACCAGTTCCTTTGTCTCGGACGAGGTCTTCACCTCGTCATGGGCGAAAAGAACCGCCTGGACGTCACGTTCCGTCAGGAAGTTCTCGATCTTGTCGAAGGTCGCCCGCATCACATTGGGGTCCTCGTAGAGATACAGCACCGGATTGAACGGCGGCAGCAAAGGATCGGCGATGATGAGCGTCTTCGTGGAATGTTCGAAGAAACCGACCTCGGCCATCGAATGCCCCAGCACCTCGACCGTCTCCAGCACGACGCCGCCGCCGAGATCGATCAGATCCCCATCGCGAATGAATGTGTCGATCGGCCCTTCGGTCGGTCCCATCCAGTCGAGATATTCGCCGTTGAGATCAAAATGCTCGCCCTCCGGAAAGGCATGCACGATCGCCTTGGCGTTGAGCATGTTGTCGGCCACCCGGTCCGCCCGGTCCGGATGGCCGAGGATCGTGCAGCCGGTCTCGGCCTTCAGCCAGCCATTATTCCCCACATGATCCATGTGCTCATGGGTCAGCAGCAGAAGATCCAGTTCCCCGCGATCGATGCCGAGCTCCTCGAACGCCTGTTCGAGCGCCGGCAAACCGCCATAGAGCCCGCTGTCGATCAACGCGATCCTGTCGGCGCCGCGCACGAAAAAGACGCGCGTGGCGGTCTTGCCCTCGTGATCGCCCGGCAGGCCCATGGAGACGGTGGCGAAAGGGCCGGATTGGTAGCTGATAACCGAGTGCTTCATTGTATCTCCGTGTTTTCTCAACGTCCCTTGAATACGGGATCGCGTTTTTCCATAAAGGCCGCAATGCCCTCCTTGCCGTCTTCCGTGGCAAAGAGGGCGCCAAGCACCCGTTGTTCGAAGGTCAATCCGGCCGACAGCGCCGTATCGAGACCGTCGTCGATCACCCGTTTTCCCTCCATCAGGGCAACCGGCGCCTGTTCGGCGAGCGCGCCGGCAAGTTCGAGGGCCCGGGGCATCAGGTCATCCGGCGCGCAGCTTTCGAGCACCGCACCGTAATCGACAGCCTCCTGCGCCGTGATCATGCGGCCGGTCAGAAGCATTTCCTTGGCCCGCATCGGCCCGACAAGGCGCGGCAGGCGCTGGGTGCCGCCGCCGCCGGGCAGAAGGCCAAGCTTGATTTCCGGCAGGCCGAGCTTCGTCTTCTCATTCACCAGGATGAAGTCGCAGCACATCGCCAGTTCAAACCCGCCGCCGAGCGCGTAACCGTTCACCGCGCAGATCGTGATTTGCGGCAGCGCTGCAACGGCATCGAAGGTCTGGCGCGAGCGGCGCTGAAAATCGTCGAAAACCGTCTGACCGGCGCCGTGATATCCGGCGATGTCGGCGCCGGCGACAAAGCCGCGGCCCGTACCGGTGATGACCAGCGCACGGACACGCTCCTTGCGGGTGGCGAGGTCCGCGACATAGGCGCCGATTGCCGCCATGATCTCGAAGTTGAGCGCGCCGAGGGCTTCCTCCCGGTCCACGCGCAGCACTTCGACGGCATCTTTGCGTTCGAGCACCAGATTCGGATGCAGGCGTTCCTCGGCCATTACAATGCTCCTGCTTCGCGCAGTTTCTTGACCGCTTCGCTCCCGAGCATCTCACCGAGCACTTCATCGGTGTGTTCGCCCGCCTGGGGCGGCACATAGCGCAGCGACACCGGCGTGCCGCTCATGGTAATCGGATTGGCGATTGCCTTGATCTTTCCGGCTTTCGGATGATCCATTTCGACAAGACGGGGCGAATCGAGCTCAACCAGTTCGTCCAGCGCCTCCTTCGAATTGCGGATTGGAGCCGCCCATACATCGGCGGCTTCAAAGATATCCATCAGCTCTGCCGTGGTCTTCTTTGACGTTCCCTCGTCGATGCGCTGCTTGGTCTCGTCGCGTTGGGCCCAGGGGTCCATATCGGCCAGCCCCTCGTCGCCAAGGAGTTCGGCCAGCGTTTCGAGCGGGCACATGGCGATGGCGATCCACCCGTCCGCTGTCGGGCAGGCCCCGTAGGGCGCATCGTTCCAGCAGGACGCAACGCCTGTTTCGGAGCGGTTCAGTTCAATGCCCTGGTTGAGAACGGCAAAATTCTCCTGCCCCATCAGATTGAGCGTTGCCGAGTAAAGATTCGTCTCGACCTTCTGGCCGATACCGTGCCTGTCGCGCGCCATGAGAGCGCCGAGGATGCCGATGGCAAGCGCCTGGCTGGCGGCGAAATCGGCGATCGGCGTGCCGCAGGCCGTCGGCGGATCCCCTGCCCGCCCGGTGTTGAACATCACGCCGCTCATCGCCTGGACCAGAAGGTCCTGGCCCGGCCAGCCCTTTTTCGCCAGATGGGTGCCGGCGCCCCAGCCGGAACCCGAGGCATAGATGATCCTGGGATTTGCGGCCTTGAAATCGTCATAGCCCAATCCGAGGCGGTCCATCACGCCCGAGCGGAAATTCTCGACCACCACGTCGCATTGTTTGGCAAGGTCGATCAGCGCCTCGCGGCCCTCGGGGCTCTTCAGATCGACGGTCACGGACCGCTTGTTCCGGTTGAAGGAATGAAACGCCGCGCTGTCGCCGCCGACCAGCTGTCCGATCATCGGCATGGACCGCATCCACTCGCCTTTGCCGGGACGCTCGATCTTGATGACGTCGGCGCCGAGGTCGGCCAGCATCTGCGTGCACAGCGGCCCCAGCATCATCTGGGTAAAGTCGAGCACCCGAATGCCCTCCAGTGCCTGTTTACTTTGATGCTCGGTCATGACCGTTCCTTCCCGATCGAGGCGAATTCACCAACATATCCACCGTTTTTGATTTGGTAAAGCGTTTTACCAATTATTGGATTGCGTTTGCGCTACTTGTCAACCCGGTGTTATGAAAATACTGAGCCTGCAGTTGGAGACGATCAGTGACGACTCTTTCCGATATTGCAAAAATTGCGGGCGTTTCGTCCGCCGTCGTCTCGCGGATCGTCAACAACGACAAGACGCTCCGGGTGAGCGACGATACGCGGCAGCGTGTCCTCAAGGCCATCGACGAGCTCGACTATACGCCCAATATCGCGGCACGGACGCTCAGATCCGCCAAATCCGGGCTCATCGCCATGGTCGTGCACGACGTCACGAACCCGGTTTATGCCGAAATCATGCGCGGAGCGCAGACGGCCGCCGGGGAAAATGACAGGGCGCTTCTGCTTTTTGACGCATCGGCGAGCGAGCAGAGCGCATCGCGCCTCGTCGACATTATCGGCGGCAGCGGAATTGACGGGATGATCATCCAGAGCGCCGGCGGCGTTCCGGAAAGGGTGCTGGCCCGGGCGGCGAGGCAGAAAGTGCCGACGGTGCTGCTGCAGGCGGACCTCGACGCCGATGCGCACCTGATATGCCTGCCCGATCAGCGCGCGGTCGAGATCGCAACCGAGCATCTGATCGCATTGGGTCACCGGAACATCGGCTGCCTTTCCACGGCGCGGGACATGACGTTTTCCCTGCGCCGGCTGGAAGGCTGGAAAAACGCTATGGCCACCGCCGGGATCGATTATGAAAGGCAACCGGTCGTCTACGGCAGTTCGGATATGGACAGCGGCAGGACCCGATGTGCTGAACTGCTGGACAACAATCCCGACCTGACCGCCGTGGTCTGTTTCAACGTGATGGCCGCCATCGGCGCAATGCGGGAAATATGGTCGCGCGGCCTGGACATCCCCGGCGATATTTCATTGGTCGCGATCCATGATGTGAGCTTCGCCGAATTCCTCAGGACGCCGCTCACAAGCGTCGCGATGCCGCTCTTCGAACTGGGCAAGCGCGCGGTCGAAATCGCCATAGACGGCACGCGGCCAAAAGGCACGTCGACGATAGACAAAGCCGAGCCCCGACTCATCGTGCGCGCGAGCACGGCAGCGCCGAAAAGCACGCGCTAGCCGTCCCCTGCCGACACGGACCCGCATCGGCATATTCACAACATAAGGCCTTAAATATTTAGGTAAAACGCTTTACCAATCCGATTTTCCGTGTTTATAGTGAGCGCAACGGCTGCTGGAATTTATAATTCAGAGGCGGCCAATCTGCGAATTCGGCAAGCAATAGCGCCGCAGAAGACGGGTGAAAACTGGGGAACGCGGGATGGAAAATGGCGTAATCTTGCGAGATGTCGTGAAGTCTTTCGGCGAGGTCACGGTCATTCCGGACCTTAGTCTCGACGTCGCGGAGGGCGAGTTCGTGGTGCTGGTCGGACCGTCCGGCTGCGGCAAGTCCACAACTTTGCGAATGATCGCCGGACTGGAAAAAGTCACCAGAGGCCAGATATCCATCGCCGGGCGCGATGTCACCTGGGAGCGCCCGAAAGAACGCGACATCGCGATGGTGTTCCAGTCCTATGCGCTCTACCCGCACATGAACGTCGCGGAGAACATGTCCTTCGCACTTCGCCTTGCCGGCTCGCCGAAATCGGAGATCCAGGAACGCGTCACCCGTGCCGCCGAGATGCTGGAACTGACACCGTATCTGCACCGCAAACCGCGCGATCTCTCCGGCGGCCAGAGACAGAGGGTCGCCATGGGCCGCGCGGTGGTCCGCGACGCTTATTGTTTCCTGTTCGACGAGCCGCTGTCGAATCTGGATGCGAAATTGCGCGCATCGATGCGCACGGAACTGGCGCTTCTGCACAAACGGCTCGGCCGCACCATGATCTACGTGACCCACGACCAGATCGAGGCGATGACCATGGCCGACCGCATCGTCATCATGAAAGACGGTCTGATCCAGCAGGTCGGGAGCCCGAAACAGGTCTACAATTATCCGACGAACACATTTGTCGCCACATTCATCGGCTCGCCGTCGATGACACTGCTTGATGCGGAACTGTCGGAGGAGGACGCCAGGATTTATGCCTGCGGAGACGGTTTCCGGTTTCCGATACCGGGCAGGATGACCGAACGGGTTCAGTCCGCACCCAGCAAGGAGATCAAGATCGGCATGCGCCCGGAGCACTTTGCCGCCGAGGCCAGAACCGAGGATTTCGCGCCGGTCGAGCTGAAGGTCAAAGTATCCGAATATATCGGGTCGAGCCAGTATCTCGCCGCCGACCTCGGCAGCAGCGCGATCACCGCGGCCGTCGATGTGGGTCCGGAAGCGGACCTGCTCGGCGACGGCACGTACTTTTTCGACACGCAGCGCCTCTACATGTTCGACCGCGATGAAGGCAGGGCGATTTAGCGCCTGACGTCGGCATCCGGGCGGGATCTGTCCGTTGGCGCCAACGCCAACATGCCTATGACCAAAGGGAGGAAGTAATGAAATCAATACTCAAGACAGCCACTGTGGCCGCCACGGCACTGGCTTTCAGCATCGGGCTGGCTGCGGCCAGTCCCTATGAAAAATATGAAGGGACGACGCTGGTCGTGTCCTGGCCGTCAAACGCGCATTTCAAGGCGGCGCAGGGCCTTGTCGAGGAGTTCACCGAGGAAACCGGCATCGAGGTCGAGATCGACTATCTGCAATATCTGAAACTGCGCGACCGCCAGCTTCTCGAAATGTCCAAGAACTCGGGCGAGTACGACGTGGTTGCCTGGGTCGTCATGTGGAAGGGCGAATATGTGAACAAGGGGCTGCTGACCCCGCTGTCGCAGATGTACACCAATGCCGGGCTGGTCGATCCCGACTTCGACATTGACGACATCGCCGACGCGTATCTGCAAAACGGCGGCGTGGTCGGCGGCGCCAAGGGTTATCTGCCCGGCAAATCAGGCGGTCTCTACGGTCTTCCCTTTGGGGCCGAGACGTCCATCCTCGCCTACCGCAAGGACATATTCGAGGAACAGGGCATCGAGGTTCCGACAACCTATGACGAACTGCGCGCCGCGATGCGGAAACTGCATGCGGCGGGCATTCCCGCACTCACGTCGCGCGGTGCGACCGGTCACCAGGTAACGGCCGCATGGCTGTTCCATCTTGCGCCGCTGGGCGGAAAGGTTTTTGACGACAAATGGAATCCCGTCGTCAATTCCCCCGAAGCGGTCGAGGCGGCACAGGTCCTGCGCGAGATCGTGCAGACGGGCCCGACGGGCATTCCCGCGTTCGGTTTCGGCGATGCGGTCACCGCCTTCCTGCAGGGCGATGCGGCGATGTATCTCGATTCGCTCAAAATCGCCGCCATGTCCCGCGATCCGAAACGGTCCAAGGTCGACGGCAAGGTCGGGTTCGCGCTCCATCCGGTCGGCACAAGGTGCGGTTCGGAAACGGGCGGTTTCGCGCTCGGTATTCCGGAGAACTCCAAAAACAAGGAGGCGGCGTTCCTGTTCATTCAGTATCTCACCTCCAAGCACGGCGATCAGCGCATTGTGGAACTGGGCGGCGACCCGATCCGCATCTCGACGCTGATGGCCAATGCCGACAAGTTCCCGGAATATTCGGTTGTCGCCGAACAGCTGCCCTGCGCCGATCCCGACTGGCGCCCGCTCATACCCGAATGGAATGAGCTCAACGTCGACGTTCTCGGTCAGGCGCTGACAAAGGTCATCACCACCGATGAACCGATCCAGCCGATCATGGATGACGCCAACGAGAAGATCCGCGCCATCATGGAGCGCGAGGGCTACTACGTCTGGCAATAGGAACGGCACGCTTTGCGGGGCGCGCATGCCGCGCCCCGGAACGCTGTTGTCCACGATGGGGACCGCGGACAGAAGATGACGGTATTTGAAAAACAAACGACGCTCACACCGGCCACCAAACCCCCGCGGTTTGAGCCCGGCTTCCTGACCCCCTACGCGTTCATCGCGCCGGCCACGATCGTGATGCTGGGCGGGCTTCTTTACCCCGTGGTCATGGCCTTCTACCTGTCATTTTATGATTGGGAGATCGGCCGCGATCTGAGCGAAGCACCCTTCGTTTCCCTCGATCATTTCGCGCGCATGATCCAGGACCCGCAGGTGTGGGAGGTGCTCTGGGTCACCATACGCTTCGGCTTCTGGACAATCACCATCGAGATGACGCTCGGCATCACCCTGGCGCTGCTCCTGGAAAAGCCGATCCGCGGCGCGTCGATATTCCGCACCATCTTCATATTGCCGCTGATGATATCGCCGGTGGTTGTCGGACTGGTCTGGCGCTATCTGTTCGATGCGCGCATCGGCTGGATCAACTACTATCTCGGCGCCTGGTTCGGTATCGAGCCGCAGGTGTGGCTGGGCGATCCGGAACTCGCCTTCTTCGCCATCGTCTTCACCGACATCTGGCAGTGGACGCCGTTCATATTCATCATCGTGATCGCCGGTCTGCAGGCCCTTCCCTCAGAGGTTCTCGAAGCCTCCGATATCGACGGCGCGAACTGGTATCAGCAGATATTCCTGGTCAAGCTTCCGATGATCAAATCGATCCTGGTCATCGCCCTGCTGATGCGGCTGATCGACGTCTTCCGCGGACTTGAGGTCATGCTGATCATGACCGGGGGCGGTCCCGGCCGTTCGACCGAACTTTTATCGCTGCACATCTACAACCGCGCGTTCGAGACGCAGCAGCTCGGCTATGCCTCCGCCATCTCGGTCCTGCTGATCCTGGTGGTCTTCGGCCTTAGCCTGGCGATCCTGAAAATGGCCAATCCCATGAAAACGAAATCGGACGTGTGAGGCGCGAGATGAAAAACGAATTTGCCCGTCATCTTTACCACTACACCGCGCTCATCATCCTTGCCGCGATCCTGCTCGCGCCCATCTGGGTCATGATCTCGACCTCGTTCAAGGACGAGGTGCTGGTTCAGGACGCCACGCCCCTGTGGTTCTTCTTCGTCCCGACATTCGACAATTACGCAAGCATCATGACCGAGAGCAAGTTCGACCGGTACCTGACGAACTCGGTCATCGTTGCATTGTCGGCGACATTTCTGACGCTGCTGCTCGGCGGTTTCTGCGCCTATGCGCTGGCGCGCGCGGATTTCCGCGGACGCACGATGATGGCGAATTCGACCCTGCTGGTGCGCATGGTGCCGCCGGCGGTGCTCGCCGTTCCCGCCTATGCGTTCGTTACCCTGTCGGGCGTCGACAACGATCTCCTGACGCTGATCTTCCTCTACACGGCGATCAGCCTGCCGTTTGCGATCTGGTTGCTGTTCGGCTTCTACAAGCAGATCCCGGTGGAGTTGGAAGAGGCGGCCATCGTCGACGGCGCCACGCCGCTGCAGGTGTTTTTCCGCGTCCTCATGCCGCTGATGAAATCGGGCTACGCGGTGGCCGGCATCTTCACGCTCCGCATCGCCTGGAACGAATTTATCCTGGCGCTGCTTCTGACCGGACGCAACACCCGCACCCTGCCCGTCGCCGCCGCCGGTTTCATCACCGAGGAAGGCGTGGAGTGGGGCCGCATCATGGCCATGGGCACGCTGATCGTCATTCCGCCGCTCCTGTTTACCTTCTTTGCGGCAAAACAGATCATTGCCGGGATGACCGCGGGCGCGGTCAAGGGTTAGGCTTTGAGGCAAAGACCCCGATTTTTGCGCCGGCAGACCGTGCCCGGCCCCAATCACCTGCAAAGGCGAGGAATGACCTGAATGTCCGGTACAGATAATCATCCGAATGTCCTCTTGATCGTCACCGATCACTGGTCCGCGTCGCTTCTGGGTGCGGCCGGGCATCCGGCCGTCCACACACCGGTGCTCAACACGCTGTGCAGCAACGGCATCCGGTTCACCAACTGCTATTCCGAAACGCCGGTGTGCCTGCCCGCCCGCCGGACGCTGATGACTGGCACCACCGCCAGGCGCCACGGCGACCGCACCTTCCAGCCGCTGCGCCCGATGGAACCCGACCTGCCGACCCTGGCGCAGACCTTCCGCGAAGCCGGCTATCAGGCCTACGGCGTCGGCAAGACCCATACCTATCCGCAGCGCGACCGCATCGGCTTCGACGACATTCAGTTGGACGACGAGGGACGGACGCTCTACGGCGTGACCGACGACTACGAGCTGTTTCTCGGCGACAAGGGCTATCTCGGCCGCCAGTTCCAGCACGGCATGTCCAACAATGCCTATCAGGCAACGGCCTGGCACCTGCCCGAGGAGGTGCATGCGACCAACTGGGCAACCGATACGATGATCCGCTACATCCGCCGCCGCGATCCGACACGGCCGGCCTTCTGGTATCTGGGCTACCGCCATCCGCACCCGCCGCTGGTGCCGCCGCAGCGCTTTCTCGATTTCTACAATGACATCGAGATCGACGAACCCTTTTGCGGTGACTGGGCCAGGCAGACGGACGCCCTGCCCTATATGGTTCAGGGCGTGCAGTCGCGCAGCGTCTATTCGCAGCGCGAAATCATATGGGCGCGGCGCGCCTTTTATGCCCTTTGCACCCATATCGACCAGCAGATCGGCCATCTGATCGGCTCCATCCGTGAGGAAGGCATCCTCGACAACACGATCGTCATGTTTACCTCCGACCATGGCGAGATGCTGGGCAATCACAATATGTGGGCCAAGCAGACCTTCTACGAAGGCTCCAGCAATATTCCGATGATCCTGATGGGCGTCGAAAACTGCCGCCGCGTCGGCTTCAACCGGACCGACGACCGGCTTGCCGGGCTGCAGGATGTGATGCCGACGCTGCTGGATCTGGCGGGTATCGATCTTCCCGACACCGTCGAGGGGCGGTCCATGGTCTCGGATGAAAAGCGCGACCATCTCTACGGCGAATTCGGCGAGGAAGGCCCCTGTTCGCGGATGATCCGGGACAGGCGCTACAAGCTGATCTACTATCCGGTGGGCAATGTCTTCCAGCTGTTCGACCTTGAAGAGGATCCCGATGAAATGACCGATCTCGCCGGCCATCCGGAGCATTCCAACACGCTCGGCCATCTGAAGGGCCTGCTGCTCGAGGAGATGTACGGCTCGGACGGGAAATGGGTAACGGACGGCGCCTTTACCGGCGAACCGGCGCACCGTTACAATCCCGGTCCGAACCGGGGTCTTTCGCTGACCCGCGGCCACCAGTGGCCGGTGCCTCCGGTCAATCCGAAAGGCGGCATGAAGTTCTTCCCGGAAGCGCCCGGCGGCTGGGATGGCTCGGTGGACAACGACAACAAAGGCGAGTGAGGCGTCCAGAATGAACTCCCGATCAAAGCTGACGAAGGCCGTCGTCACCGGCGCGACAAGCGGCATCGGCACCGCCACCGTCAAGGCTCTCGCGGCGTCGGGGAGACAGGTTCTCGCGGTTGCCCGCCGGGCCGAACGACTGGAAAACCTGGCCGCGGAAACACATTGCGAATGGCTCGCCGCCGATGTCCGCGATATCGAACGTCTTGCGGAGGCAATCGCCGCCTTCGAGCCCGATATCGTTGTCAACAATGCCGGTGTCGGCCACGGCATCACCGGGCTGCACGACGTCGAACTGGCCGCCATTCAGGAAGCCTTCGAGATCAACGTGATCGCGCCCGTCCAGATTTCCTCCCTGGCGCTGACGGGCATGCGCGCGCGCGGGCGCGGTCACCTTGTCAATATCGGCTCCATCGCCGGTCTGCACACGCTGGTTTCGGCGGTCTATGGCAGCACGAAATCGGCCATCCACAGGTTCAGCCAGAACCTGCGCGCCGAACTGCGCGGCACCGGCATAAGGGTGTCGGAAATCTGTCCCGGGCGGGTCGCGTCCGATTTCTACCAGGCGGCCGCCGGCCATCCCGAGACGCTCACGCAGATGGCCCGATCCGGCATCCGGGAGCTGCAACCCGAAGACATCGCCGACGCCGTTCTCTACGCGGTGAATGCGCCGGCGCATGTCAACATTTCCACCATTGAACTGCTGCCGACCGAGCAGGCGGTGGGCGGCGTCCACATAACGCCGGTCGAAGACGGAGAGAATTGATATGGCACGGCTGCACGACAAGTCTGCGCTCATCACCGGCGGCGGCAGCGGCATCGGCCGGGCTGCCGCCTTAAGCTTCGCGCGCGAAGGCGCCGGGGTTGCCGTGGCGGATTTCAACCCGGAGGCCACCGCGGAAACGGTGGCCCTGATCGAAACGGCCGGCGGCCGTGCGATCGCCGTCACCGGCGACGTCAGCGACGAGCAAAACGTCTCGCAAATGGTGGCGCAGGCGGTTGAATCCTTCGGCAGGATCGACATTCTGCTCAACAGCGCCGGCGGCGGATCCACAAAGGACGGTCCCGTCACCGAACTGGATCTCGACGAATTCTGGCGCACCGTCCGCGTCGACCTTTTCGGCACGCTTTTGTGTTGCCGCAAGGTGATCCCCGAAATGGTCCGCACCGGCGGCGGATCGATCATCAACATTTCGTCCCTGCGCGCCGTTATCGGCACCCACGGCGCCGACGCCTATACCGCATCCAAAGGCGGCGTGCTCGCCATGACCCGAGCTATCGCCATGCAGTGGGCGCAGCACAATATACGCGCCAATGTGATGGCGCCGGGCGTCGTTCTGACCGAGCGTGTGGCGGCCTTCATCAAGGAGGACAATCCGATCTACCGCAAGTCGCTGCTGGGCCCCTCGGAACCGGAGGATGTAGCGGCGCTGGCGCTCTACCTGGCAAGCGACGAATCGCGCAAGGTCACCGGCGCCGTTTTTCGCCTCGACGGCGGTGCAAGCATTTACTGAGGGGCCTCTGGCCTGCGTCTGACTTTGCCCGGGCACAAACCGGCCACCATCGCTCCGACGCTCCGCTACGGCTCCGCGCGTTCATCGCTCGCGAAGTGCTAACGGTCAGGTTTTTGTATTTTTTCAGAATTTTTTCGTATACATTTGCGCGATGAACGAGTTTCGGATTCCGCAAGGCCGCTATGAAATCACCGCCCGATTGGATGACAGTGTGCGGGCGCTTTCGCGGGCAAAGCCCCGCGTCAATCAGACCGCTTTTCCAATCTTCGCCTTTGTCGGTGCGCTGGGCGGGATGGGGCTCAAAATCAAGGATCTGTCCGAAGCGCTCGGCTTGACGTTTGACCAGGGTCCCGTACTGGCGCGCAGCCGGTTGAGCTTTGCGGCTCCGCTGCTGGTGGACCGGGTCTATGCCGTTGATGCCGACATCGACATGCTCGTCAACAAACCCAGCCGGACCTACGGAACCGCGGACCACCTCCATCTGGCCATCCGTTTAAGCACCGAAAAACTGCACAGCACCGCGCGGCTGCATATAGTTTTTCCCGGGAGACAGGAATGAAAAGACCATTCGAAAACATATCCGGACCCGAGATGGCGGAATGGTGCGAACTTCTGGCGGATGACAATGCCATACACCTTTCAAGGGAGGCCGCAAGCGCGGTCGGCTACGGGCCACGCCGGGTTAATCCCGGCCCTGCAAATCTCTCCTATCTCCTTTCGTGCCTGCCCCCGGAGGCCGAGGAAACACTGACCGATGTCGACGCCCATTACGCCGGCGTCGTCCTTGAGGGCGACGATCTGAACGCCACCCTCGAAGGCGAAAGGGCGGTGCTTACGCGCGACGGTTTCGCACTCGTGACCGCGACGTTCGACGCAAAAAGATGACTCCGTTCGAAGCATCGCAAAGCACCGTTTATCCGCTTGTCGCCATGCGCGCGAAGGTATCGCCCGATGCCCCTGCCCTGACGGACGGCCACCGGCAATTGACCTACGGGCAATTGATCGAAAAGGTCGACCGGGTCGCTGCCGACCTTGCGGGGCGTAAAATCGCGCGCGGCGACCGAATCGCGGTCATTTCCGAGAACTGTATTGAATACACGATCTTGCAGCTCGCCGCCGCCAAGCTCGGGGTCATCACCGCCTGCCAGAACTGGCGCCTGGCCGCGGGCGAACTGTCCTACTGCATAGAGCTGGCGGAGCCGCGCCTTGTCGCGGCCTCGGACAGATATCTCGATCTTGCAGCCGAAACCGCCGGAGATGTTCCGGTCTGCCGCATGGACGGTTTCGACGCGGATGGACAAACGGAGTGTGTCGCCCAACCGGAAGACGGGCTGTTCATCATCTTCACCTCCGGAACCACGGGCCGACCGAAAGCGGCGGTCATCTCGCACCGTGCCCAGCTTGCGCGCATGGCCGGGTCCAGGCTCGACCTCGGCATGCGCCAGTCGGACGGATATATCTCATGGGCGCCCATGTTCCACATCGGTGGAACGGAGCATCTTATGTCGACCCTCATGTGCGGCGGACCCGGTTATGTCTTTGACGGCTTTGATGCCGACCAGATTATCGACGCGCTGGAGGCCTGCCGCATCGGCTGGCTGTTGCTGGTTCCGGCCACCATCGAACCGCTGATTGCGCGCCTGCGTGAACGGCAACCGCGTATCAAGACCGTGCGTGCCGTCGGTTGCATGGCGGATCTCGTGCCGCGTTCGGTGATGGATGAGATTTCCACTTTGCTCGATGCCCCCTTTCTGAATTCCTTCGGCTCGACTGAAACCGGCTTACCGCCCCTTTCGGGCGACCTGATAGCACCGGGGAGCGAGCGCGAATCGCTGGCCAAGCGATTGTCGGTTCTGACCGAACTGCGCCTCGTCGGCGCTGACGGCCGGGACGTTGCCGACGGCGAGGCCGGGGAAGCGTGGGTTCGGGGACCGACATTGTTTTCCGGCTACTGGAACAATCCCGAGGCGAATGCCAAG
>NZ_CFHWAF010000031.1:14612-24545 GCF_984452065.1 Hoeflea sp.
CCACATGGGCGACATGTTTCGCGTAACCCCGCACGGTTACGAATTCACCGGACGGTCGAAATACCTCATCAAGTCGGGAGGCGAAAACATCTACCCGGCCGAGATAGAACGCATCCTCCTGGCCGATGCGCGCGTGGCGGACGCCATCGTCGTCAAAAAACCCGACTCGCGCTGGGGCGAGGTTCCCGTTGCTGTCGTCGCACGGAATTCGGATGCGCTGACGGAGGATCAGGTGATGGAGATGTGCCGGGCCGAGCTGGCCGGATATAAATGCCCGAAGAAGGTCGTCTTCGTCGCGCTTGAGAACCTGCCGCGCTCGGTTTCGGGAAAGATTGTACGCGAAGCGGTCGAGGAGATGGTCGCGGCCTGAATGGCGCCATGCCTATCCGCCGTCAAAGCCTTCGGCGAGCAACACGTTGGTGGCGCGAATGAGACGCTGCGCCCGCTCGAGCGGTGATACGCCCCTGTCGGCCAGGCGTTTGAGCGGCGCCTCGATGTCGACCGGACAATCAGCCGGGAGCGCCGCCAAAAAGGCCGGCAACGGAAACTCTCCCTCGCCAGGAATGCCGCGATTATGCAGAGCTTCCCCGAAACCGGCCTCGGGTACGTCAAGCGGACCGTCGCATATCTGCGCCGCGCCGATCAGCCTCGCATCCGTCGCCTTGAGATCCGCGATATTGCCGCCCGTGCGAATAAGGTGGAGCACATCAACGAGCAGGCTGAGATTGTTGTGGCCGCTTCTGCTTACCAATTCAGCGCCCGCCTTGATGGACCGTACCTTCGAGAACGTCATGAACTCGATCGACACGGCAATGCCGCGTGCCTGTGCGAGCTGCGCGAACTGCGCCATTCGCGCCGCGGCGCGCCCGGCGTCCGGGTCCTGCACAAGCGCCGTCAGGCGCCGGGCACCGATTTCCGCTCCAATGTCGAGCGCCGGTTCGAGATCGGCGAAATCGGTCTCGGGACCGATGGAGAAACAATCGAGGTTGTGAACACGCACATCGTGTGTGCGGCAGGCAGCGACGAAAGACTTGAGTTCCCGCCCGGCTTTGACCAGGGGAAAAATGTCGAGATCCGTCGACGGCGGTGTGACGAACACCGACACACATGAAAGACCCGCTTCCCGCGCGATACCCGGCAGGTCGACAGGTGCGACATCCATAAGGCAAAGTTGGTGCAGGGCCAGCGGATGCGTCACGTCGGATATCCCGGGAAAACCTTACGGACTTCGCACTTTCTCGGGCCGATGCTGCCGTCAATCGGTGCACTCCGGGCACAGACGGGAGTTTTACGCCGGGCACTTCGGTACGGTCCGGGGGACATATCGGGCTCTCTCCTCCATCGCAAACCGCGCCGCCAGAGACCACCACGGCGCGCAACCCGGTTGCATTTGTATTATAATTTCGTTTTCTAAATATGCAAAATATTCATGCCTGATGACGCACAACAGAATTCGCACGCTTGAATCTCGGTAAAATTGTTCAATTTCCGCTGCAATATACAAATTTTCTATTGTATACATATGTCGCGTTTTTCATATTCATATGAAACGCTGCAGGGGCCCGAGCCTCTGATGGAGGACAGCGATGCTGGAATTTCAGAACTATACGGCGGTCACGACGGTGGGCGACCTGCTGATGCACGCCGCGCGGGCGCACGGCGAGAAACAGGCGCTGGTTTTTCCGGACCGTCATCGCAGTTTCGCAGAGCTGCAGGCAGGCGCCACGAGGATGGCGCGCGGGCTGAGGGCGATGGGCGTAAGACCCGGCGATCATGTGGGCATACTTCTGCCCTCTTCCATCGAAACGGCCGAAGCCTTTTTCGGCATCGCGCTGCTTGGCGCGGTCTCGGTCCCCATCAACGCCCGGTTCAGATCGCGGGAACTCACATATATCGCCGATAATGCCGACCTCGTCGCCATTGTCACAAGCGGCAAGGTGGCGGACGGTGTCAACTTCATCGAGCGCTTGAACGAGAGTTTTCCGAAGCTCGCGCATCAACCCATGGACGCTGACCTCGATATGGAGGGCGCGCCCAGCCTGAAGCGGATTGTCCTGATGAATGAGGACCGTGCGCCTGGCTTTACCTCGGCAAATGCTTTCGCCGAAGCCGCGGACGCGACCCGGGAAGACGAGATTTCGCATTTGAGGGCCCGGGTGCGCGTTTCAGACACGGCGCTCATTCTCTACACATCCGGAACCACCTCGAACCCGAAAGGATGCCTCATCCCCCACGAGGCCATTGTCAGAACCGGACAGGCCATGGCGCGGCGCTACGAGATGACCGAAAAGGACGTCTTCTGGTCCCCCCTGCCCATGTACCACATCGGAGCGATGTTTCCGCTGTGCGCCGCATACTCCGTGGGCGCAACCTATCTGTCGATGCAGCATTTCGAGGCAGGTGCCGCCATGGAGATGATCGAGCGCCACCGGGCCACCATCGCCTACCCGACCTTCAGCACATTCATCGCCGACATGATCTACCATGAGGATTTCGCACGGCGCGACCTCAGTTCCATCCGGATCATGAATTCGAACATGGCCATGCAGCCCGCCGGCTTCGCCAAGTCGATCCAGGACAAGATCCCGGGTCTTATCCAGGTCGGAACCTATGGAATGACCGAAACCTCCGGCGCGGTGTCCACGAGTTTTCCCGGCGACAGCTACGAATCGCGGACCCGCAGGCTCGGCAAACCGTTTGACGGTCTCGAGGTTGAAATCCGCCACCCCGACGGGTCGATATGCGCGCGGGACGAGGTCGGCGAGATCTGCGTGCGCGGCTTTTCCGTCTTTAGCGCATACTACAAGGACGCCGAAAAGACCCGCGAGGCGAAGCGGGACGGATGGTTCCACACCGGGGATCTCGGTTCGCTGGACGCGGAGGGAACAATGATGTTCCACGGGCGCCTGAAGGACATGCTCAAGGTCGGCGGCGAAAATGTCGCGGCGCAGGAAATCGAATCCCTCATCGGCGGGCACGAAGCCGTGAAGCTTTGCCAGGTGGTCGGTCAACTCGACCCAAGATTGCAGGAAGTGCCGGTTGCCTTTGTCGAACTGAAGCCGGGAAAGATCACGACCAGGGACGACATCATCGGCTTCTGCAAGGGCAAGGTCGCGAGTTTCAAGGTTCCGCGCGACGTGCGCTTTATCGAGGAATGGCCGATGTCGGCCTCGAAAATTCAGAAGTTCAGGCTACAGGAGATGCTGGAGGATGAACCGGCGCAGTAAACAGGCCGGGACCATTCCACGGTTCGGTACGCCTAGTCTTCCGGAGCCAGCGTGACCCGGATTCCGTCCAGCCCATCCGTCATCTCGATTTGGCAGGACAGGCGCGAATTCTCCTTGTAGTGTTCCGAAAATTCCACCAGTTCGAACTCGTCCGCAGACTGTTCTTCCAGCTTTTCCATCCAGGCCGGGTCCACATAGACATGGCACGTCGCGCAGGAGCACATTCCGCCGCAGATCGCGGCGATATCGAGTCCGCCGACATTGCGCAGGTTCAGCATCAGTGACATGCCGGCTTCGCCTTCGATCACCGTTTCCGTTCCGTTACGGTCGACTACATGGATTTTCGGCATGCGGGCCCTCTCCGTTTCCCGATAATTGCATTATTATAATTTATTATCAGTATACAATTTGACGAGAAAATTCAATCCAACACGATCCGGGCCGTTGTGCCGTCCCAGTTTTCGGCTGCCGTTTCGATTTTCTTGAAGAACTGCAGCAGTCCCGGTGAGGGCTGGACCAGTTCGAGAACCCGGCCCTGATTGCCGGGATCCGTGTCCAGATAGGCAAACGGAATCCCGGCAGCCGTGGACCCGCTCATCAGCACGGACACATCGCGTTCCTGCCAGCCTGCGAGATCGGCCGCAAGGTCGTCGCTCAAAGCGCAGACATGATGCAGCCCGCCGCCTTTTTCCGAGATAAAGTCGGAATATGCGGATACTCCGCCCCCTGTTTGCTGAATAATCTCGATCTGGATGCCGCGATGGCTGGCGAGCGCCGCGCAGATTTGCGCATCGCACGGCTCGCCCCGGTAATGGACCTCGGCAAACGGCACATGCTTCGAAACGAAGAAGGGGCCGACCCCGAGAACGCGCACCCAATGCTCGATAGCGGCGTCCATGTCTTTGACGACGTAACCCAGTTGAACGATGTCGCTAAAACCTGTTGCCATGGGGCGGCCTTAAAAAATACGAAACTTGCACTTTTCATATACGAGAAGGCTATATAAAATACAACGCACATGGGAGAAAATATGCCTCTCGATGTTCACCGGGAGAAGGAGGTTGCAATGAATTCAGAAGAGATTCAGGAGATTCTTGATCAACAGGCATATGAATCCAAACGGAGCGGACCGCCCGAAGGCTTTCCCACATTACCCGATATTCCCGGCGATCGCTATGTGGACCCGGAGTTCAATCGGCTTGAAATCGAACGGATGTGGCACAGGTCCTGGGTCTATGCGATTCATTGCGACGAGGTGCCGGATGTCGGATCCTACGTGCAATGGACCCGGCTCGGCGAGCCGCTCTTCTTCATCCGCGGCGAAGATCAAACCGTCCGTTGCTTTTACAACACCTGCCGCCACCGGGGAGCGCCCGTTGTAACCGAGGCCTCCGGCAAATCCCGTGGCGTGTCGTGCAAATATCACGGCTGGACCTACAATACGCGCGGCGAACTCATCAACCTGAGGGACCGGCGTGACTTCGTGGATCTTGACCTGACCTGCCGGTCGCTCATCGAGGTGCGCTGCGAAAACATCGGCAATCTCCATTTCGTCAACCTCGACGACGATGCCGAGCCGTTGCGCGACTATCTCGGACCGATCGCCGCCAACTTCGACGAATTCCGGCCGGACACCTTGATGCTGGTCGACAAGACCGCGATCAAGGTCGACTGCAACGTGAAAGTGCTGCTCGATGCCTTTCTTGAAGTCTATCACCTGAAGTCCATTCACCAGAACACCGTCGACCGCTTTCTCGATCACCGGGGCAGCGCCATCACGCTCTGGCCGGACGGCCACAGCCGTATGGTCACACCCTATAAGCGCGAAGGCTGGACCGATCCCGGCGTGAAGGGGCTCCCCGAAGTCGAAGGAATGGATCCGTGGTTCAAGGAAACGAACTATTCGGTTCTGGCCTATCCGAACCTTGTCTCGCCGGTCGCGAATGCAGGCATTCCGGTTCTGTGCTTCTGGCCGGACACCATCGACACGATGACCGTCGAGGTGCATTGGTTTGCTCCCTCCTGGGGCGACGGGCCGCGCCCGGAGATGTGGGACACGCGGCTTGAGAACTTTCTCGCCATTCTCGACGAGGACCTGCAATTCGCCGACAAGATCCAAAAGTCCGTGGAGAGCAAGGGGCTTCGCGGATTTCCTTTGAACTATCAGGAACGGCGCATTTACCATTGGCATGAGGAACTCGATCGCCGCATCGGGGCAAAAGACATTCCGGACCGGCTGCGCGTGCGTGAACGGCTTGGCGGCTGGGTGAGCGCCCCCGAAATGGCGCAAGCGCCTCAAGCCGCCGCCGAGATGGCCGAAACCTGATTGCTCCATGATGTCGAAGAACACGGATAGGCCCGTCCTGACCGAGCGCCGCGGTGCGGTCCAGATCATCACATTGAACAGACCCGGCGTTTCAAATGCCGTGGACGCGGAAGGCTCCTATCTTGTTGACCGTTTCGTGCGCGAGGCCGAGGCGGCGACCGAGGTCGGCGCCATCGTTCTGACGGGAACGGGCGGGCGCGCCTTCTGCGCGGGCATGGATCTGAAAGAGGCCGCGAGACGCGGTGCCGGCGGCGGGCTGGTGCCGGGCGCGGGGTTCTGTGGCCTGACCGAACGGGTGGTTGCGAAACCGGTCCTTGGCGCGGTCAACGGAGCGGCGGTGGCCGGTGGTTTTGAAATCGCGCTGGCCTGCGACATGCTGGTCGCGGCCGAGCATGCCGTTTTCGGCCTTCCCGAAGTCAAGCGCGGCATGGTCGCTTTCAGCGGCGGTGTTCAGCGTCTCGCCCAGCAACTGCCCCGTCAGATTGCAATGGAGATGGTGACCGTTGGTGCATTATTGCCCGCCCGGCGCATGGAAGCCCTCGGCATCGTGAACCGGGTGGTTCCGGGTGAGCGTGTGCTTGACGAAACCCTGGCACTTGCCGACGCCATGCTTGAGAACTCCTGGAATGCCGTCTGCTTCGGAAAGGAACTGTTCAATCACGCGATGAACGAGCCCCTTCCCGACGCGATTGCGCGGGGGCATGCCGATGCCGACCGGCTCATGCGGTCCGAGGACAGCCGCGAGGGCATTGCGGCCTATGCGGAACACCGCGACGCCGATTTCAATAAGGACAACCGGTCATGAGTGACAAGCATCCCGCGAAATGGGGTTTGACACCGCAGGAAATGGCCACGCTCCCCACGGTGTTTTCGCCTGACCTTCTGTCCGGGCAGCGGTTTCTCGTGACCGGAGGTTCGCAGGGAATGGGAAAGGCGATGGTTTTCCTGCTGGCCCGGCTCGGTGCGAAAGTGATGATTTGCGGACGGACCGAGGAAAAACTGGCGCGAACCAAAAGCGAGGTCAAGGAGCTTTTGGACGCCGACATCTCCTATCAGGCGATGTCGATCCGCGACACCGATCAGGTTGACGTGCTGCTTGACGCCACATTCGAGGAATTCGGCGGGCTCGACACGCTGGTCAACAATGCGGGCGGTCAGTTTCCGCAGGACGCGATCGACTTTACGCGCAAGGGCTGGGCCGCGGTTATCGATCTCAATCTCAACGGAACCTGGTGGATGATGCAGGGCGCCGCCCAGCGCTGGCGCGATCGTGGCGAAGGCGGCCATATCGTTTCGAACGTCGCCCATGTCGAGCGCGGAATGCCGCAGGCCGCGCATACCTGCGCCGCACGGGCCGGCGTCATCTACCTCACCCGCACCGTTGCGACGGAATGGGCCCCGCTCGGCATCCGGGTGAACTGCGTGGCACCGGGCGCCATCGCCACGGAAGGGCTGTCGCAGTATCCGCCGGAAGCGACCAAACGGTTCGGCAATGTCAATCCGATGCGCAGGATGGGCAGTGGCTGGGACGTGGCCGAAGGCGTCGTCTATCTTTCGGCCCCGTCCGGAAACTTCATCACGGGCGAAATCCTGACAATCGATGGCGGTATGCGCATGTGGGGCACGGTATGGCCTGCCGGCGTGCCGGAGCATTTCCAGGTTTAGAGCCCATTCGGGGATTACCGGCTGGGGTTAGGCGCTTACTAACGTGGAATCATTGCCATTGCGCCCTTGGTCATGCCGCCGTCCACAACCAGCTCGTGACCGTTGACATAGGAAGCGTCGTCGGACGCCAGCCACATCACCGCGTGGGCAATATCGCGCTCCGTTCCCAGACGCCTCAGCGGCACGCCCTTGCTCCGGCGTTCCGCCACCGACGGATCATCGTAAATTCCCGAAGACATGCCGCCATGGATCATGCCGGGAGCAACGGAGTTGATCCGCAAACCGTGGGGACCCCATTCCAGGGCCATGATTTCCGTCATCGCAGCCAATCCCCGCTTGGCCGACGCGTAGGCGTTTGTTCCCGGTGACGTCGCGATCCCGCCGGTTGAGGTTATGTTGATGATCGACCCCGAACCGCGCTTGATCATATGTTCCGCGACAAGCCGCGCCATCGTGAAGGCACCGGTCAGGTTGATCGAAATCATGCGTGCGAAATCCTCGGTCGATGTTTCCAGAAGCGATTGGAACTTCACAATCCCGGCATTGTTGACCAGAAGGTCGGGCACACGGTCAAGCGCATCAAGCGCCGCCACGGCGCTGGCTTCGTCCGTCACGTCCCCTTCAAAGAAGTAAGCATCCGGCAATTTTTCGAGGACGTGCGCGGCCCGGTCCCGCGACAGGTCGAAGATGGCAACGTCCCAGCCTAGTTCGTGCGCCCGCAGGGCCGTTTCGGAGCCGAGCCCGCCTCCGCCTCCCGTAATGAATGCCAGCGGCATTGCCTTCCTCCATTGTATACTTTACTTAGGCTATATAAACACAATTATTGGTCACTGGAAAGAGCACGATGGGTGAAAGGGCAGCGCAGGCGCACAAATTACCCGCTCGGACAGATACGCTGCCGGGCCTGGTCGACCATTGGGCAAAGGCTTGCCCGCACGCACCGGCATTGGGTTCGCTCGATTTTGCGGCACTACACAAGGAGAGCATGCATAGCGGCGATACGACCGCGCTCACGACCATTGGGGCGCGGGATCCGCTGGTGGCGGTGCCACGCGCCCTGGCCGGCCTTGCTGACGGCACCGTGGTTTTCCCGGCGCAAGCACCTGTCGGAAATCCGTCGCCGGGCGAACTGCTGTTCCCGGTTCGGCGCGACCGGCAGGAAACGGACTTCGTCCGGATGCCCCAGGACCGGCTGATCGCCATGGCGATGGCGCTGGCGAAGCGTTATGAATTCAGCCGCGATGACCGCGTCTATCTTTCCGGTCCCCTTGACGATTCGGGAACGTGGCTTGCCCTGGTCGCGGCGATCTACGCCGGAACCCCCATATCGCTTGACCCGGAAGGCGCCACCGTCCTGTGGATACGCGATGGGTCGGACGCTCAAGTTGATGCACACACCCGCGTTCTTCACCTTCAGGCATCCCCCGAAACCTTCGCGGATTTACACAAGCGGCATCCGGAACTGACGCTGGTCAACGGTCTTGCGCTGCCGGAGGGCTGCGGTCTGCCGATCTGTTCGGACCCGAGGGATCCCCCGCGCACCGTCAGCACAACACTCGGCCGCCCTCTGGGTGGCACGGAAGTGATGATCGTCGATCCCCGGACCGGGATGGACAGGTTGCTCTACGAGACCGGCGAAGTCTGGCTGAGGGGAAAAGGCCTCATGACGGGCTATGCCAGCGGTTCGAAAGCCTTCGAGGCCGCCCGGTTCCTGCCGACCGGAATTTTCGGCTATCTCGACAGCGAGGGTCGCCTGGTTCTGCCGGATGGGGAAGCCGACCTGGATGCGACCCATGATGATGGCGCCGATACCGGGTAGCGCGCTCATATACACTGAGCAAGGTTTATGCATACGAACGTCGTCGGGTCTGAAGAAATCACGGGCACTCATTTTGCCGCTTTCGGAAGATTGAAGTGATGTTGTGTGTAAAAAACCAATTTTTTCATACAAGAGATAATCCGGAAAGGTTTTCAGAACTTCAGCAAAATAAGGGTTTTTCATTTCAATCTCGGACTGGCACGCGCTTTCCCTCTCATCAATGGACAGAATATTGATTGTCCTGTATACAATTTAACTTCGAGATCGATACTGAACGATGAACCAGCCGAAGAAATTGGGAGAAGACCATGGACCTGGGCCTTAAAGGCAAGAAAGCCATTGTGACCGGCGCCACAAAGGGCATCTGCCGCGCGCTTGTGGAGATATTGGCGGCGGAGGGCTGCGACATCGCCTTCTGCGCACGCAGCCAGGACGATGTGGAGGCGACGGCAGACACACTGAAATCCCACGGCACCAAAATCATCGGCGGCACGGCAAATGTAAAAGAGGTCGAAGGCTACCAGAAATGGTTGACCGAGGCTGCCGAAGAACTTGGCGGCTGCGATATTTTCGTGCCCGGCGTATCGGCCGGCGGCGGCATGGAGGGCGAAAAGTCCTGGTACAAGGCTTTTGAGATCGACCTCATGGGATGCGTGCGCGGCACCGACGCTCTTTTCCCGGTGCTAAAGGAGGCGGGCAATGCCAGCGTTGTCTTCATTTCGACGACCGCGGCGGTGGAAACCTTCATTGCGCCGATGCCCTATAATGCGATCAAGGCATCGCTCATCACCTACGCCAAGCAGATGTCGCAGGCCCATGCCAAACGCGGCATCCGCTTCAACGTGGTCTCGCCCGGGCCGATCCTCATCGAAGGCGGCAGTTGGGACCAGATTCGG
>NZ_CFHWAF010000031.1:24555-37196 GCF_984452065.1 Hoeflea sp.
GACGAGGCGTTCTTCAATTCGATCCTCGCCCAACAGCCCGACGGAAGGATGGGCGAGGCCGACGAAGTCGCGCGCTGTATCGCCTTCCTCGCATCCGACGCTGCAAGCTGGGTCACGGGGACGAACCTGATCGTGGATGGCGGCTTTACCAAGCGCGTGCAGTTCTGAGGCACGGGTGGTTATCCGCTACGACTCCCCCTGGAACCTGCTGGTATCGACCAAGGGGCACCCCTTTGACCGGGGCGCCTTCAGCGCCATGTTCGATGCGATGCGCGGCATGACATGGACCCATATCGAGCAGCCCGCGACAGCGGCGCTGCTTTCGCCTGAAGGCTGCGCCGACTTTGACGCAATCCTTTTTTATGACGTGCCCGGCCTGCAGTTCAGGACGCCGGAGCCACCGGTGCTGGTCGATCCGCCGGAGGCGATGAAGGCGGGGTTCACCGCCCTGCTCGACGCCGGCAAGCCAATGATCTTCCTGCATCACGCAATGGCTGGCTGGCCGACCTGGGACACCTATGCCGAGGCGATCGGCGCGCGCTTCTTTTACCAGCCGGGAACCTACAAGGGTCGCGACTATCCAGACAGCGGCTACCTGTTTCCGGCGACGTACCGCGCCAGGGTTCTGGGCGAGCACCCGGTCACATCGGGGCTGGGCGACGGGTTTGAGGTCACCGACGAGCTCTATCTTTTCGAGATGCTCGAGGAAGGCGACGATCTGGTCCCGCTTCTTGCGGCGGATCATGCCTTCACGATGGACGAGTTCTATTCCGCGAAAAACGCGCTTGAGGCCCGCATGTGGACCCGTGACGGCTGGCCACACGGTCCCGGCACCAATCTCGTGGCATGGGCGAAACGTTCCGGAAACGCCCCGACCGTGACCATCCAGATGGGCAATGACGGCAAGACGTTCGGGAACGAGAAATTCCGGACCCTTCTGAGGAATGCCGTTGACTGGGTGACCGGCGACGAGGCCGCCCGCTGGGCCAGAAACGAGGCATGACCTGCCCGTCCGCAAGGGTTGTTGCGGCCGGCCACAAGACTACGGCGCAAACTCTTGCCGATGCCGCACGCAACTGGCCCGACGCAACCGCCTTGTTGATCGACGGCACACGGCTCTCCTGGCGTTCACTCCTTGAGGACGCCCGGTTATGGGCGCGCGGACTGGTCGCCGCCGGCATCAAATCCGGCGACCATGTCGGCATTCTGATGCCCAACAGCGCCGACTATGCGCGGCTGTTTTATGCCTGCGGCTTCATCGGCGCGACCGCTCTGACAGTGAACGCGCGGTTCAAGGAAGACGAACTCGCCTATGCGATCCGGCATTCCGATATGGACATACTGTTCATCGGCGGCCACTCGCTGCCGCATCTTGACTTCCGGGCCATGCTCACCCGGATCTTTCCCGATCTTGGGGACTGGCAGGGCCGCCGTCTCCATCTGGTCGACGCGCCTCGCCTGCGGGCGATTTATGCGATTGCGGATCCGCGCGAAACCGACTGGCCAACCGGGGCGGCTTTTCTGGAGGCGGCTGAGAACGTCGATCCGTCGACCGTCGAAAGGCTTGGCGGTGAAGCGTCACCGGACGCACCCGCGTTGATGATGTATTCATCGGGAACCACGTCGCGGCCCAAGGCATGCCTGATCAGCCACCGCTCCCTGGGCATGATTGGTGCGGCCTTTGCCGAGCGCTTTGACCTCTCGGCCGACGACTGCATCATGAACCCGCTGCCCTTCTTCCACATGTCCGCAATGCTGCCGATGTCCGCCGGCCGCGCTTCGGGGGCGGCCCTGGTTTCGACGGCGCATTTCGAGCCAGCAGAAGTGCTGCGGCTTATGGAAGAGGAGCGCGTCACTTTCGGCTATCTCAGCTTCCCGACACTTGTGAACCAGTTGATCGGCCACCCGGAATTCGTCGCGCGCGATCGTTCTGCGCTTCGTTTCCTGCACTGCGTAGGCCCGGCAAAGACAATGGAAAAATACACGCGCGCCTTTCCTTCGGCGCAATATATCAACGCCTACGGATTGACTGAAGCGACCGGTGTTCCGTGCTTCACCGATCCCGCCGACCCGCCCGAAGAGGCCTTGAACGTATCGGGCCGGCCCTTTGCGGGCGTCACCGCAAAGGCGGTGGATCCGGCGACACTGTCCGACCTTGCTCCCGGCAAGCACGGCGAAATCTGGCTATCGGGCTGGCCCTTGTTCGAGGGTTACTTCAAGGATACGCAGGCAACGGACCGCGCCCTGGTCGATGGCTGGCTGCGTACCGGCGACATGGGCCATGTTCGCGCCGACGGATGCCTGGTTTATGATGGTCGTCTGAAAGACATGCTGAAAATCGGCGGCGAGAATGTCGCCGCGCTCGAGATCGAGACCTGGCTTTGCTCCCATCCGGACGTCCAGATCGCACAGGTCATCGGTGTTCCCGACGACCATCTGGTTGAAGTCGCGGCCGCCTATGTGGAACTGGTCGAGAATGCGCGCATGACACCGCGGCAACTGGTCGACTATTGCATCGGCAAGATCGCCCGTTACAAGATCCCGCGCTACGTGCGCTTCGTGGATAGCTGGCCGATGTCAACGACAAAGATACAGAAATTCAAACTGCCCCGCGACTTCACCCGGAACGAGAAGATCGAACCTTAAGAACGATCGGATCAGATCAGGTCTGACCCGGCTGCTCCCGCGCGGCTTTTGCGGCCGCCATTATCTCGGCATTGGTCGGGTTTCGGCGCAGCGTAAGTCCGCCATTGACCTGAAGCACCTCGCCGGTCACGAAGCAGCCGTCCGTACAGAGCCAGGCAATCGCTTCGGCCGTCTCCTCCAGCGTGCCGACCCTGCCCAACGGATATTCGCGGGCAAACGCGCCGACCACCGCAGCATTGCGCGCCGCCCTTGCCGTCATGGGCGAAGCCATGAAGCCCGGCGCGACACTGTTGGCCCGGATGCCGCGGGCGCCGAACTCGTTTGCGATACACCGGATCACATGATCCATACCCGCCTTGGTGCCCATATAGGCCGCGTGGTCTTCCATCATGATCGTCGCCGTCGCACTCGAGACCTGCACGATGCACCCGTCATCGTTCATCACCCGGAGCATGGCCTGAAAGAACTGGTAAGGTCCGATGAACTGCAACGCCGTCATACGCTCGAGCTCTGCCCGCGAGGTGTCGAGAAACGGCGTCAGCAGTCCCCAGCCGGTGGTGTTGACGGCGATATCGACGCCACCCATCAGTTCAACCGCCTGCGCGGAAAGGGCGGCCAGGTCTTTCTCGTCGGTGATGTCGCAGAGCACCGCGTGCCCGCCGATCTCGTCCGATAGCGCCGAAAGCGGCGCCTCATTGCGCCCGGCCACCAAAACCGTGGCGCCCTCTTCTGCGAGCCGGCGAGCGGTGACCTGCCCCAGATTGCCCTCGCCCGCCGCCCCGAGAATGACCGCACATTTTCCTTTCAAACGCATCCCGGCCTCCTATTGTTTCGGTTCCGGCCAGCCGTCGCGGATCGGGTCATGCCCGTTCCAGTTGATCGCCGCCTGCCTGATCTGCTCGAAGATCGACGCCCGCTCCGCGGTGAGTTCGGTCACTTCGAATACAAAGTCGGGCTCGTCCGGATGCTGGTAGTAGACGAAATCACCATAGCGCGAACGGCCCTCTTGGGCCTTGGAGAATCCGTTGGCGAGCGCATCGCTCATGACCGTGTCATAATCCGCGCTCCACGAGGAATAGTGATGCGGGGCAAGGCCAAACCCGTGCCGGTCGGAGAGCTCCGTAAACAACGAAGGCGCAGGGCTGATCTGCCGTATAATCTCGATCTGCATATCGCCTGAATTCGCCAGCGCCGCGTCGATCTGCAGCTTGATCGGCGCACCCCGATATCGGCATTCCAGGACCGGTATATCCCAGGCCACAATCCACGGCCCGATACCGGCTGTTCCGTGAAAAAACTCGAGCGCGCGATCCATGTCGTTGGTCACATATGCGATCTGACGCACATCACCGAAAACTCGGCTCATCAAAACACCTCCCGTATATTTTTAAAGTAGCATATTAATACAATTACGACACTTTCGACAGCCCGTTTTTCCTCTCCTTACCAATGAGGGCGACCATAAAGCCGGATCGAACGGTTGATCCCGTTGCCATAATTCGAAGAATTCAGGCTGGAAATTGCATTATCCGTAATGCTATTAACAATATACGAAAAGGCTGACGGCACTCAGGTGCATTGTGAGGGAAGACTGCCGCATGGTAAAAACCGCTGGAAAAACGCATGCTGAATCCGTACGCGTTTCGCTTGAGAGCGACATTTTTTCAGGGCGCCTCCCGCCCGGCGCCTCTTTGGATGAAGAAGCCCTTGCGCGGCGCTTTTCCGTTTCCAGGACACCGGTGCGCGAGGCGATGCTGCAACTGATCCAATCGGGTCTTGTCGAAAAGAAACCGCGCCACGGCGCAATCGTCACGCAAATCGACCTGCCCGACATGATCCGCCTGTTCGAAGTCATGTCCGAACTCGAGGGGATTTGCGCGAAGTTTGCCGCCCGGCGGATGACAATGCAGGAACGCACCGCACTGCGCAAATTGCACGAGCAATCGGCTGTGGCCTATGAGGCTGGAGACCATGACAAATACTACGCGCTCAGCCGCAAGTTCCATCTCATGGTGATCGAAGGGACCTACAATCAGGAATTGATCGACACGACCAACAGGCTGGGAATCAAATTGGTTCCATACCGGCGATTCCAATTGAACTATCCCGGGCAAAGCGAAAACAACCTGCGTGACCACGAGGCAATCATGGAGGCAATCGTCGCCGGCGATTTTGAGCTGGCCGCCGATCTGTTCCGCAAGCATACCAATGTGCAGGGTGACGTCCTTGCCGAATATATCGCCATCGGCGACCACAAGGCGAAACAACTGAACGCTGCGGGCTGAAACAGCACTCTCGAAAACCAAAAGGCCGCAGGGCGCCCTGCGGCCTTGTGCGTCATTGCGCAATCAGTTTTCCAGTTGCGCGGGATTTTCCACCAGCCCCTTGAGCGTCGCCAGGAATTGCGCCGCCAGCGCGCCGTCAATGGCACGATGATCCGCCGAAAGCGTCACCGAAATCGTTGTGGCAAATCCAATGCCTCCGTTCGGGTCCTCGACCGCCTCGCGCCGCGGACCGCCGACCGCCAGAATGGCGCCCTGCGGAACATTGATGATCGCATCGAACGCGCGCACACCGTACATGCCCAGATTGGATAGCGTGAAGGTTCCGCCCTTCAGTTCACACGCCTCGAGCTGGCGCGATCGTGCGCGGACCGCAAGGTCGGCCGACGCCGCTGCAATGTCCTCAAGCGTCCGGTTGCCGGCATCGCGCAGAACCGGCGTGATCAGTCCGCCGTCAATGGCGACCGCAATGCAAATGTCGGCGGTTTCGAAAACGGTCACGCCGTTGTCCGAGACATGGACGTTCGCCCCGGGATGCTCCCGGAGCGCCAGCGCCGTTGCCCGGATCAGCAAGTCGTTGACGGAAATTTTCGGGCCGGAGCCGGAAGCATTGATCCGCTGACGAAGGTCCTTGAGGGCGTCGATCCTGATGTCGACGGTGGTATAGAAATGCGGCACCGTCCGTTTCGAGGCGACAAGCGCCGTCGCAATCGACTTTCGTATGCCGGTAAAGGGCTGCTCCACTGCGGTCCGTTGCCTGACGTTCTTGCGCGCGGGGCGACGCTCCGCTTTCACCGGACGTGACCACAGACCCGCCGCAACGGCCGCCTCCTCCGCATCGCCCAGCGATACCCGTCCCTTTCGCCCGGTACCGGAAAGCCCGGACAGGGACAAACCCACTTCATTGGCAAACTTTCTTGCGTTGGGGCTCGCATTGACGGTTTCATTTTCGGTCCGGACTTCTTCCGCGGATTTTGACGGCCCGGAACTGCGGGCCACATCGCCGCGCAAGACCTTGCCCTTGTGTCCGGTGCCCTTGATCGTCGCAATGTCCACCCCGGCCTGCTCCGCGGCTCTGCGGGCAAGCGGCGATGCTTTCACATCAGACGCAACGGAAGCGGTCGTGGATTCACCCCGGGCGTCCACTGCTTCCGGTGCCTCGTCGGCGGGCTCGAAACCTGCATCGACCGGCTTGAACGCGGCAATGAAGCCTTCGATCTCCGCGTCGCCGACCGACGGGTCGGCCAACACCGCGATAAGGGCCCCGACGGGAACGACCTCACCCTCCGGCACGATGATCCGGCGCAACGTACCTGGAACTTCGACTTCCATACTGTTGACGATCTTGTCCGTTTCGACGTCGACGAGTTCCGCGCCCTTCACGGCATCGTCGCCTTCGGCCAGGTGCCATGCCGTGACCGTTCCTTCGTACATTTCAAGCCCCCACTTGGGGAGCGTGACCGGGGTAATCTTTGTCATACTACTCTTTTTCCAGGACGGATCGGATGGCAGCTTCGATATTGGCGGGGCCCGGTACGTACATCCGCTCCAGTTCGCGCGCGAAAGGAACGGGCGTGTGCGGCGCCGTCACCTTCCGGACCGGCGCCATCAGATCATCGAAGCCCTCGGATGCCGCCAGCCCGGCTATTTCGGAGGCAATCGAACAGATCGGGTTCGATTCGTCGACCACGACCAGGCGCCCGGTCTGGGACAGGCTTTCAAGTATCGTTTCCTCATCGATCGGCGATGTCGTGCGCATGTCGATCAGATCGCAGGTGATGCCCTCCTCGGCGAGTTTGTCGACCGCCTTGGCCGCGAAGTGCACCATCCGCGCGATGGCGACCACCGTCACATCCCGCCCCTCGCGCAGCAGGGCTGCCTCGCCGAAAGGAACAATAATATCGCCGTCCGGCACGGGGCCTTTGCGGGCGTAGAGTGCCTTGTGTTCGAAAAAGGCGACCGGATCGTCGTCCCGGATCGCCTGTTTCAACATACCCTTCGCATCCGCCGGCGACGAGGGAACACACACTTTGAGGCCAGGCACCGACGACAGGATCGGGTAGATGGTCTGGCTGTGCTGCGCGGCGGCGTTCATGCCGGCCCCCATCGCCATGCGAAGCACCACGGGTGTCTTGGCCTTTCCGCCGAACATGTAGCGGAACTTGGCCATCTGGTTGAATATCTGGTCGAACGATACGCCCACGAAATCTGCGAACATCAATTCGGCCACCGGCCGCATCCCCGCCAGGGCAGCTCCGTTTGCAAGCCCGACAATGGCGCTTTCAGAGATTGGCGTGTCGATCACACGGTCTTCGCCAAAGCGCGGCAACAGCCCCTTGGTCACGCCGAAAATCCCACCTGCCGCATCGCGCTTGCCGGACGTGCCGCCGGCGCCGCCGGACACATCCTCACCCATGACGATAACGCTGTCGTCCCGCTCCATCTCCTCCTTGAGAGCCGCGTTCAGCGCGTCACGCATTGTCATTTCACCCATGCCGAAATTCCTCAGTATTCGATATAGACATCAGACATCATGATGTCCGCGCCCGGTGCCGGCCCGGTGCGCGCACTTTCGACACAGTCATCGATGAGCGAGAGCACCTCGGCGTCGATTTCATCCAGTTCCTTGGAACTGAGTATCCCCGCTTCGGTCACCTTTTCGCGGACTTGTTTCAACGCATCGACGGATTCGCGAAAATTCTTCACTTCATCCTTGTGGCGGTAATGCTGCGGATCGCCCTCGAAATGGCCGAAATATCGCGTCGCGGTCGCAAGGACCGCGCTCGGCCCTTTGCCTGCCCGGGCATGCCCGACAGCTTTTTCCGCCGCTTCGTATACGGAAAAATAGTCAAATCCGTCCGCTTCCCAGACGGGAATGCCGAAGCCCTCGGTTCTGGTTTTGAGGTCCCCGCCAATGCCGTAGGAAGCTCCGGTGTGCTCGGAATAGCCATTGTCCTCGAGCACGAAAAGCTTGGGCAGCTTCAGCACCACCGCCATATTCATCGCCTCGAACACCGTGCCCTGATTGGACGCGCCGTCGCCGGTAAAACTGACCGAGATCGAGCCGTCGCCCCGCGCCTTGCAAGCGACCGCCGCGCCGACGGCGATCGGCTGACCAGCTCCTACAATCCCGTTTGCGCCAAGCATGCCCTTGGTAAGATCGGCAATATGCATGGAGCCCCCGCGCCCCTTGCACAGCCCGTCGGCGCGCCCGTAGATCTCGTGCATCATGCCTTTGGGGTCGCATCCGCGCGCCAGGCAATGACCATGCCCGCGGTGAGTCGAGATGATGTAGTCGTGTTCGCCGAGGTTTTCGCAAACACCCACCGCAATCGCTTCCTGACCTGAATAAAGATGGGTAAACCCGGCGATCTCTCCCTTGGGGTTTTCCACATGCAGGCGCTCTTCGAATTCCCTGATCAACCGCATCTGCCGGTAGGAACGGCGTATCTGGTCAGGATTTTGTTGCATAGGCTTTCCCTTTGTGCCCCCGCCGGGCCGAATATTTTTTGGTCATCGGGTGATTTTATATACTAATCTCAGGTTTCATTGTATATGTAAAGACATGATTTTGTATTCATAGACCGGTGGGAGAATGGCCAGATGGATTTCCAACTGACCGATGACCAGAAGAGTTTGCAGACTGCCGCACGTCGTTTCGCTCAGGAACAGTTGACCGGCCTTGCCCGGACGTTGGAGGAGGAGTGCAGGCCGGTCCCGCAGGACTGGCTCAAACGATTTGCCGAAATGGGTTTCCTGGGCATCAACGTTGCAGAAGAGTATGGCGGGCTCGGGCTCGGCAACCTGGAAGCACTGCTGGTTGTGGAGGAATTTGCCAAAATAAGCTCGGCGGTCGCATTCCCGATCTTCGAATCCTGTGTCGGACCGGTTCGCGCCATTGAACATTTCGCCCCCGAGAGCCTTCGCAGGAGGGTCATTCCACGCGTGTGCTCCGGAGACCTGGTCGTCGCCGTGTCCATGTCCGAGCCCGATGCCGGGTCGGCGCTGACCGACCTTCGCACCAATGCCCGCATTGAAGGTGAGAAGGTCATATTAAACGGGTCCAAGCGTTGGTGCTCGGGCGGCGGCCACGCGGATGGCTATGTCGTCTATTGCCGCTTCGATGAATTGCCGGGCGCCGGGGGCATCGGCGCCGTCTATGTTGAAAAGGACGCCTCCGGCCTCAGTTTCGGCCCGCAGGAAGAGCTGATGGGCTTTCGGGGCATCCCATCATCGGACCTTTACTTCGACAATGTCGAACTTCCTCTAGACGCGGTCATTGTGCCGGGCGGCGGCTTCAAGAAACTTATGGAGGCATTCGACCTCGAACGGTGCGGTAACGCGACAATGTCGCTTGGCCAGGCTTCGGGCGCGTTGGAGGACGTCTTGAGCTATGTGCAGGAGAGGAAGCAGTTCGGCCGCCCGATCGTCGAGTTTCAGGCGGTTCAGATCAAGCTTGCCGAGATGAAGCTGCGGGTCGAGGCGGCCCGCCTGCTCATTCACCGTGCGGCAAAAAACGCGGAGGACGGCATGCCCTCGATCCTCGACAGTTCTCTCGCCAAGTGCTTTGCAAACGAGATCAGCCGCGAGGTGACAGGCACCGCAGTCCAGCTCATGGGCGGCTATGGCTACTCGAAGGAATATCCCATGGAACGCAGGCTGCGCGACAGCTGGGGCTGGGGCATTGCGGGCGGTGCGATCGATATCCAGAAGATCAACATTGCTGCGGCCATGGTCGGTCGACGGTTCAACCAGCGGGCGGGGTAACGGCATTGGCGCCAGGACGTCAAAAGAGTTTCGAGGACGCCTGTTCGACCATGCAGGTGCCGTTGAAAGGCGTTTTTTTCACATCCATCGGATCGCAGGAGATCATGCTTGCCCGCAACAGCGCGGGCGATATTGTCGCATTTTCCGGCTTTTGCACCCATAGCATGGGCAAGCTCGAGGGCGGCCGGGTAGAGGGCGATGAAATCACCTGCCCGCACCACGGCGCCCGGTTCGACATTCGGACCGGGCAAGCGAAGAACGCATGTCCGGACCTGCCCCGGTTCGAGGTAAAAATCGACGGGCGGCGGGTTCTCGTGCGGCCCCGCTAAAGCGAGCCGAGGAAGTCGTCCAGCACCTCGGCGAAGACATCGTTGCGATCGCCGACGATCATGTGGCCCGCGCCGGTCACGTCGCGGAACGCGGCATGCGGTGCAAGTTCGAGGAAATGAGCGACGCTTTCGTCGTTGACGAGTTCGCTGTTCGAGCCGCGCACCAGGAGGATCGGCACCTGAATGGCCGCCAGTGCGGCCTCAAGCGACTTGACGGTATCTTCCTGCAGGCGGGAAGACCGCCGTCCGGTAATGAAAGCCGGATCCCAATGCCAGGCAAACCGCCCGTCCGGCCGGACACGCAGGTACCGCGCAAGGCTCTCGGCATTCGATTGCCGGCCCTTTCGTTCCGGCAGGTAGGCGGAGATCGCCCTTGCCGCGTCTTCGTAACTTTCAAACCCGTCCTCCAGATGACGTCCCATGAATCCGAGGACTTTGTCGACTCCGTCCTGATCGAGCTTCGGCGTTATGTCGACCAGCACAAGGGCCCTGATTGCACCGGACGCAAACCGCCCGGCGGTCAACAGACCGGCATTGCCGCCCAGTGAGGCTCCGACGAGCACCGGTGGTCCGGGAAAGCTCGCGGCGACCGCCGCAAGGTCCTGCCCATAGCGCTCCAACGTGTAATTCCGCGCCTTGTCCCACTCGCTTTCCCCATGGCCGCGCAAATCAAGTGCCAGCGCATGCCATCCGGCCTGGCCGAGGCGCTGCGCCACCCGGCTCCAGGCATAGCGGGTCTGTCCGCCGCCATGGGCAAAGAGAACGCCTTCCGTGTCGGCGCTGCCATAGGTCTCGCCAAGCAGGCGCACCCCGTCATCCATGGAAAACGCCACCGGCCGGGGTTTGGTGTCTGAGAGGCCATGCTTCATTGGTAACGCGGGTCCCTCATCGCCCAGCATATGCCCCGGCGCACCAGTTCGCGAAAGACGGGATGCGGCCATGAACCGCGTTCGACAAACGGGTAATCCTCCATGATCGGACGCATGTCGTAGCGCCCGCGCGTGTGCCCGAGCGTAAGATAAAGAACGGTGCCCTCGCCCACCTTGCGCAGATACATGACCTGATGGTCGTTCTCCGGCCAGTCCGATGCTTCAAACAACGGGGTCGAGCCCTGAAACCGCGTCGTCAGGAGGACCTCGTTGCCGGGCAGATGGTGTTGCAGATACTGCTCGTCCGACACCCGAAACGGCTCAATCCCATGAATGAGCGGGTGGCCGCTGCGTGTCGGCTCGACTTTAAATGTTCCCGGGGCCGGATGCGCCGCAAACTGGCTCCCCAGCATGTCGAGCATCGCCTGCGGCAAAGGCGGACAGACAACGGCCTTGTCCGTCTCGACAATCATTCGGCTGTTGGTGCCGTGCAGGGCGAACCAGCGCCCGCCCTTGTCGAAAAAGGCCCCGAGCGCCGCCAGCGCGGTGTCGTCCGGAACGACGTCGCATGTATAGGACAGGATCATCGCTGCATTGCAAATGTCGTCAGCCTCGTAGGTATCGCGAACGGTGACGCGCAGCCGCTCATGTTCGGCAAGCAACGTCAGAAGTTCCAGGCGCGCGTGGTCCATGTCGTGCCATCGCCCGCCGACAACGAGCAGAACCGCGATGCGCTTGCTCATACCTGCCGCCTGTAGACGAGATCGGTCGACGTGAACGAAAAAACGACCTCTCCGTCCTGGTTTTCCACCCAGTGATCCAGAACGGCAATTCCGACGCCGGGCCGGCTTTCGGACGGCCGCTTGGACGTCAGCTTCGATCGGGCGACGAGTGTATCTCCGGCGCGCGCGGCGCGACGCCAGCGCACATCGTCCCATTGGACGCCGCAGACCCAGTCGACGTCACCGTTCACCTCGTGATCCATGATCCGCCAGAGCGCGGCTGTGTAGATGCCGCTGGCGACCAGTTCACCGAAAAGCGAACCTTTTGCCGCTTCCGGGTCTTTATGGAAGAATTGCGGGTCGTAGCGATCCGCGAAGGCAATCATATCGGCTTGCATCACCGTGAGCGGCGAAGAGCGCGTCTCTTCGCCGATTTCCAGTTCTTCCCATTTTCTCCGGCGGCCGGCTTCAGTCGTCACCGATG
The DNA here is from genome assembly GCF_984452065.1 of Hoeflea sp. Lineage (NCBI taxonomy): Bacteria > Pseudomonadati > Pseudomonadota > Alphaproteobacteria > Hyphomicrobiales > Rhizobiaceae > Hoeflea > Hoeflea sp. Next base: position 36,655 of record NZ_CFHWAF010000031.1, read on the forward strand.
TAATCCATCAAAACCTTGTGGAAGTGACGAATGCGAAGCTCCTGGTCGCCCAGCCACAGGCCGTCAAAGGCTTCTGAATGCATCCCTCTTTGAACGCCCGGCAGGTTCGCCGCATCCTGATCGATAACAAGGCCCATACTGCGTTCGCCATGTTTGAACCGTTCGTTGCGGGGCTTGCGGGGCCGCTCCTCGTCCTTCTTCAGGAGTTTGAACATCTGGACATCGAAATACATTTTATCCGGATCGGTTTCATGCGGCCGCTGGCGGAACAGCATCAGATCATCGGCATGGATGTTCATCGTGATGTTCGGAAAGATCATGTAGTGATAGTCGTCCGTCAGCTGCTCGTCATTCAGGTCCGAATAGTCGAGCCCCATCTCCAGCCCATGGTCCCGTTTGAACTTCTGGAGCGCCTCGCGCACTTCGCTGACCCGTCCGTCGAAATCCGCCGGATCCATCCCCGCCTCCTTCATCGCGTTTTTGATGAGATGCGGGATTTCCGTGGTCTCGTTCACCCGATGCGAGATTGTCGAAAACGGGAT
>NZ_CFHWAF010000032.1:0-36992 GCF_984452065.1 Hoeflea sp.
CGGCTTGCTCGCCATACCGCAGTTCATAGGTCCATTTGACGACATCGCGAACCAGGCTCGTTTGGTCGAACTGCTCCTGGCCATACTGAATGGGCGAGACGCGCACACCCGGCCGGTCATGTTCGGTCAACGGCGTGCGGCCGGATAGCATGACCACGGGGACGTCATCAGAATGAGCGTTGATAAGTCCCATTGCCGCGTTGGCAAGCCCGACATTGACATGCACCATCGCGGCCTGCGCCCGGCCGGTCGCCAAAAAGTAGCCGTGCGCCATCGCAACTGCGACGCTCTCGTGGGCGACCGTGATGGTTTGGGGAATAGCGCTTTCGTCCCGCACCGAAGCCATCGCCTCGATGACCGGGGCAAAATCGCTGCCGGCGTTGGAGAACAGATAATCGACACCGTTCGATTTCAAGGCGCGCAAAAGCGCTTCGGCCGCGAGCATCAGTAGACTTTCTTCACGAACAGGTCGGCATAGTTGAGGGTCGCATTGGAGTGTTCGCGCATGATCGCTTCGGCGCGCTGACCATCGCGTTTTTTCAGGGCGTCGAAGATGATGACATGCTGCGAATGACCGACGGTGAGGCGCATGCGCTCACGCCGCCAACTGGTTTTGTCGAAGGCGAGCGCGCCCAGCCCGGTCAACGGCAGCATGGCGATCCGCTCGAACGTGTGAGCGATCAAGTCGTTGCCGCATTCCCTCATGATGGTCTCGTGGAACAGGCGGTTGGCGGCCTGATAGCCGCCGATGAAGTCGGTCGACTTGTCCTCCGATTCCAGGATCGCTTGCGACATACTGATCGAGTGCAAGAGCTTGTCCTCAACCTCGCAGGACATCCCTTCATGGGCGAGAGTGCGTGCGGCCAGCCCCTCAAGGACTGAACGGACATCAATCGCCTTGGCGACGTCGGCGGTTGTGATCGACCGAATGGTGAAGCCGCGGCCATCACGCTTTTCGATCAGGCCTTCAGCCTCAAGCGCGGCCAGCGCGGTCCGCGCCGGCGTGCGAGACACATCCAGATCGGCGGCAACCGCGACCTCGGAAATCTTGTCGCCCGGCTTGCGTTCGCCATTGAGAATCTGGCGTCTGACGACGGCCAGCACACGCTCCGCGCTGGATGACATTGAGTTCCTCCTCCGCCTTGTCATGCATTATGGATACATAAATCACCAAAATTCGCAATAAAGAAAAAACTTTGCCTGTATCTTGCTATTTATGTATCCATAATGCATGACAAGGCGGAGGAGACATCATGCTTGCGGATAAGCGTAATGTACAACCAGATGCGCGAATCGGTCGCTCTGGCATAGCGGCAGACGCATCACTCGGGAGGTGTTCGTGATGAATGTGATTGCCGATCGATCGACGGTAACAACAGGGCTTTTCATTGACGGCGAACAGCGCGCCGCCAATGGCGGGCGCACCTACGACATCTTCAATCCCGCGCGACCGGACGAGTTGGTCGGCCATGCCGCCAGTGCCAGTGTGTCGGATGTCGATCAGGCCGTGCAAGCGGCTCATGCGGCCTTCCCGACCTGGTCAGCACTCTCCTATGCCGAACGCGCCGGCTATCTGATGAAGATTGCCGATGAGTTGGTCGCAGACGAAGAAGATGTCGCTTGCCGCTCGCGCCTTTTTTGCCGTGAACATGGCAAGATCATCAAGGAAACCCTGCTTGAGATGACGCGGCTCGGCGACCGCTTTCGCCTGTCGGCATCCTATGCCGACAGGCTCGCCGAGGACGAGCGCCTTGCCGGGCCGCCCTTCGATACGATCATCACCCGCCATCCGCGCGGTGTCGCCGCGCTCATCGTTCCCTGGAACTGGCCGCTCTCCATACTTGGGGCAAAGCTGCCGCAGGCACTCGTCGCCGGCAACACGGTCGTTGTCAAGCCGAGCCGGAATTCGGCGTTGGCGCCATCGTTGACTCTTGCAAGGATCGCCGCCTTGCTGCCACCGGGCGTGGTCAATGTCGTCACCGGGTCGGCGTCGGAGATCGGCGATCCGCTGGTGGCGCATCCGTTGGTCGGGTTCGTTAACTTCACAGGCTCCATCGCTGTCGGCCGCCAGATCATGCAAAAGGCTGCGGAAAACATCACGCCGGTGACGCTGGAACTTGGAGGAAACGACCCGGCCATTGTTTGCCGGGACGCCGAACTCGACCGGGGCGCCTTCATGCGGATGTATATGGGCGCGTTCATGTCTTCAGGACAGATATGCATGGCGCTGAAGCGGCTTTATGTGCAGCGGTCGCGTTATGACGAAGTGGTCGATGGCCTGACTGAGACCTGCGATCGCATGATCGTTGGCGACGGTCTGCTGGACGAAACCGATATGGGTCCCCTCAATAACAGCAGGCAGCTTGGCGTCGTAAAAGGCATGATCAGGCAGGCACGCGATGGCGGCGAGGATGTCAGGGAGCTTGGCCAGGTACCGGACGAAGACCTCTACACAAAAGGCTATTTCCAGCGGCCGACGCTGATTTTCGATCCGGATCCAGGTCTTGATATCGTCAGGGAAGAGCAGTTCGGCCCGGCGCTTCCGATTATCCCGTTCGATACCGAGGATGAGGCGGTTGCGATGGCCAATGACAGCCGGTTTGGTTTGTGCTCATCGGTCTGGACGGCGGACAGCGAGCGGGCGATGACGCTCGCCCGTCGCCTGGAGGCCGGATACACCTATCTGAACGCACACGGCCCGGCCGCGCAAGACGGGCGTGGTCCGTTCGGAGGCTTCAAACAGTCCGGCATAGGCCGCAACCTGGGCTACGAAGGCGTCATTCAGTTTCAGGCCTATCATTCGATTTCGGGCCAACCGGGTTGGTTGATCTGAATTTCCATCTAACAGGGAGGAATAACGATGAGGATATCAGCACTGATGGCGGCCGCGGCGCTCTTGACGGCTGCGCCTATGGCATCGGCCAAGGATTTGACTTTCGCCTATTTCATGGGACCGAACCACCCCATGAACGCGGCGGTTTTCCAGCCGTTCGCGGAAAAGCTGGCAGAGGTTTCCAATGGCGAACTCACGGTCACACAGTTTCCCGGCGGCGCACTCAACTCGGTGCCTCCCAAGCAGTACGCGATCCTCCTGGATGGCGTGGCCGACATCGTCTTTACGCTGCCTGGTTATACCGGCGACCTGTTCCCGAAGACCAACGTGATCACTCTGCCGCAGGTTTGCGACAATGCATTGACTTGTACCGAGTCCTTGCTGAGGGCACGCGAAGAACTCGAAACGGAATACCATGCGAAAGTGCTCGCCATTTGGGCCAACGCACCGCCCGTTTTGATTACAAGCGGGACACCGGTGCGGTCGATCGAAGATGTTCAGGGTATGAAGATCCGCGTCACCTCCAAACAGGATGTTGCCTTCGCCGAGGCACTTGGCGCCAGCGCCGTCGCTCAGCCGGTCAACGTCATTAACCAGAACCTCTCAAATGGTGTGATCGACGCGATCGCGATCGATCCATCTGCCATCCGCTCATTCAAGCTGCATGAGCCGGCCAATTACGTGACCACCTATTTCCCCGGTTCCGGCTCGGCGCTCATCCTGCTGATGAACAAGGAACTCTATGAAGGGCTGTCCGACGAGCAACGGGCCTGGGTGGACGAGGCCGCCGACGACAGCCTGTCGATGGCCGGTGGAGAGGCTTATCATCGCGCCGCGGCGGACGGCATCGAAGCGGCCCGTGCGGACGGCGTGGAAATCATCGAACTGACCGACGCCGAAAAAGCGCGTTTCGACGAAGCGGTTGCGCCAGCGCTGGCCGAGGCGATGAAACAGCCCGCCGGCGATAAAACCATCGGCGACATCAAGGCCCTTCTGCAGGGCTCCGATGGCTGAGGCGTCGTCCACCATATTGCAGTCGACCGACAAGCAACTCGGCCGCTTGGCCGGGTTGTTCGCCATCATGGGAGGGGGCGCGCTGGTCGGCCTTATGGGCATCACCGTTGTCGCTGTCTTCGCCCGCTATGTGATGAACGATCCGATTTTCGGCATCGAAGACCTGTCCTCGATGATGCTGACGGTGGTTGTCGCCGCCGCGATAGCCTACGGCGCTTATTACAACGTCCATGTCAGCGTGAATATCATCAAGATGTTCACAGGACGCGGCGTCACCCGCGTCACTGACCTGATTGTGCGGTCTATCGGTCTCGCCATGATAGGTATTGCCGCCTACGCGATGTTCACCAAGGGTACGTGCGGTATGCCATGCGGACAGTTCACCAACAATCTGTCAATTGTGCATACACCGTTTTACTACTTCCTCGGCCTGGCCCTGGCCTTTTACGCCCTGCTTCTTGTCTTCCATGTCGTCGTCGGCTTCGCCCACTGGAATGACGACGATCCCAATGAGGCAATAGACTGATGGACGGCACGACGATTGCGCCCCTGGGCTTTGCGGCCTTGTTCGTGTTGCTGTTTCTGCGGATGCCCGTCGGCACGGCGATGATCGTGGTCGGAGCGGTTGGTATCTATATAATTCGACCCCAGGCCAGCCTGCCGGTCATTGCCGGAGAAATATTCGGCAAAGCATCAAGCTACCCGCTGACAATCCTGCCTCTGTTCATCCTGATGGGCAACCTCGCCGGCGTGTCGGGCATGAGCCGTGATCTCTACGATGCCGCCCACAGTTGGCTGGGGCATCTCAAAGGCGGATTGGCGTCGGCGACCATCGTTGGCTGTGCCGGGTTTTCAGCGCTTTCCGGCTCATCGCTCGCTGCCGCGCTCACCATGGGCCGGGTCAGCCTGCCCGAGATGCAAAGATATAAGTACAATAATGGCCTGGCCACAGGCGCCATCGCGGCGGGCGGAACGCTGGGAATCCTCATACCACCGTCTGCCGGCTTTGTGATTTATGCGATTCTGACGGAAGAATCGATCGGCCGGCTGTTCATGGCCGGTATAATGCCAGGACTGATGCTTACAGGATTGTTCGTCCTGACCGTATGGCTTCTGGTGATGCGCAACCCAAAAATGGCACCGCTGTCGGGATCGACCGCTTCGACCGGCGAGCGGGTCGGCTCGCTGAGGCGGGCGTCGTGGATCATCGGCATCGTGCTGCTCACCATCGGCGGCATCTACACGGGTGTCTTTTCCGCGGTGGAGGCGGCGGGCATCGGCGCTTTCCTGGCGCTTCTCGTCACCATTATCCGTGGCAAGCTGACAATGGCCAATGCGCGTGACGTGATCACCAGCACCTTGAAGTCGACCGGCACGGTGTTTCTGATCCTGTTCGGCGCGTTTGTCTTCAAGACATTTGTCGGCTTCACCGGCGTGACCTTTTCGCTGACGCAGTGGGTGGAGGCGCAAGCGTTCACCGCCGCGCAGGTCGTCATCGCCATCCTTTTCGTCTTCATCATACTCGGTACTTTTCTGGAAGGTTTTGCCATTCTGGTGCTGACCATTCCGCTGGTGCAGCCGATCCTGCAGGCGCTGGGGGTCGATCTCATCTGGTTCGGTGTGCTGATGGTCCTGGTGCTGGAAATGGCGCTGATCTCACCGCCGGTCGGCATCAATGTGTTCGTCGTCAAGGGCATTGCCCCCGACGTTCCACTCAACACGATCTTCCGTGGAATCTGGCCGTTCTGGTTCGCCATGCTGGCGGCCGTCATTCTCGTTTTCATCATCCCGCAAATTGCGCTGTTGCTGCCCGAAACCATGTTCGGGTGACGCGCCCACGAAAGGAAGTCATCATGAAACTGGGGGAAAACATCATCGCAGCCAACGGCCTGTCGCCGTTCTTCAAGGTCGCCAATGCCGACGAGATCGGGCTGGACGCGCCACTGCCGCGGCGCGGTGATGCGGTGCGTACCTTCGTACGGTCGCTCTCCGGTTTTCAGAAAGAGGCGATCGTCACCTCGGCCCGTTCGGGGCTCACCTGGCGCCTAGTGTCAGACGAAGGCGCCTATCTGGCGGGTTATGATGCGGCGCCGTGTCCGTTGGCGTTCCTGACGACCGGTATGGTCGCCAGCTACATGAACGAGATCCTTGCACTCGCCGATCAGCGTGGCGTGACGTTGCGTAATCTCAAACTCACCCAGGACAATTATTACACGATGCAAGGCTCGATGCGTCAGCGCACCATGGAAGGCGGCGCATTGCCCGTGGAACTGGAAGTCGAGGCAGGCTGCGATCTGAAAGACGACGAACTGAACGATCTGTTGATAAATGCAATTCATGCCTCGCCGCTCAACGGTTTGATGCGTGGCAAGCTTCCAAGCCTGTTCACGCTGACGAGGAATGGCCAGCAACTGACGACCGGAGAAGCGCAGGCGCTGGATGGCGCCGTCATTGCCGACCCCCCGGCTGTGTCGCCGCTGCCGGAAGTATCCGAGGTGACGCTCATCGAGCGGCTGGGCGAAACACCCAAAAAGAAAGTGCACAAGGGAACGTCGGCCGATGCCTCGAGCTTGTCCGACCATCAGGACCGTACGCTGAACCCCGCGGCCATCTGCGTGATGCGTGAGGATGGCATCAAGGAGATCGAGCAGCGGCTTTACAGCCCGCACGGAAGCGTTTTCCGTTTCCTGTCTGAAGAAGCGCCAAGCGCCGGCGGCAAGGGGCGGGCACCCGATGCCGTCAGCTTCATCTCCGCCGGGATCGGCTTCTGTTTCATGACCCAGTTCGGCCGTATGGCATCGATGGAAAAACTCGACCTGCCTCACTATTCCATCGTGCAGGATACCCATTTTTCGCTTGGTGGCGCATCCGGCGGCACGGGCAAAGCGGGCGAAGCCGACCCGGTGGAGACCCACGTGCATCTGCAATCCAGTGAGAGCGATGAGGTTGCGCGCGACATGCTCGACGTCTCCGAGAAGACTTGCTTCCTGCACGCTTTCTGCCGAACCGATCTCAAAACCAAACTTCGGGTCACACGAGTTTAGACTATCCGTTTGGCGAGGCTTCCTGGCGGGTTTTCCCGCAGCGATGAGCGTTTCATATTTGGCCCTGAGGCCGAGGTTGAACCAAGCGAGATGAGGTTAGCAAAGGGCGTAAATATGGCATCATCTTGCTTGTCCCAAACTTTTTCCACTCCCTGCACCCAGGCGGATTTTCTTCAAGTTTTATGCGCGTGACCTTGCGCCTATTCTTCCCGAATTGACTTTTCTTCCGGGCTACGATTTGAGCTCACAGACAGGAAGCGCGCAAAGGCCGCCAGCGTCCTTTCGCTGACGTGATGCTCGATCCCCTCAGTGTCAGCCTCGGCCGTTTCCGGGTCCACACCCACCGCGACGAGGAAGTCGCGGACAAGCAGGTGCCTGCGACGGGAGGCTTCGGCAACACTTTGCCCCACGGCCGTGAGGGCGAGCGGCCGGTAGGGTCGGTCCTCTATCAGTCCCTCTGCGATGAGCCGCTGGACATGGTTGGTCACCGTGGCATGGGAGACGCCAAAGCGCTCGGCAAGATGACCCGTGCGAACGGCGGACTGCTCCTGTGCCAACTCGGCGATCATCTCCACGTAGTCCTCCGCGATCTCCCGGCGATGCGCCTCACGCACGAGGCCGAAGTTCCGCGCACGATGCTCCGTCGATAACGGACTTTGTTCGGATGGTGAGGAAAAGCGTCGAGGATTGGTCATGGCCTTCAATATTCCCGAGAACCGCCGACAGAGCAAGATTTAGCTCAAACTAAATTTTTCTTGACGCGGGATTTAGCCAAGGCTAAAACTCAAAATACAAATCACACGGAAAGTCCGGCCGCTGCGACGATGCGGCAAACGACCCATACGAGGCATCGACGCCGGAGGCTGCGATGACCTGGCTGAAGTCGAAACGCGAGAAGGCAGCCTGATACTGGACGAAGATGCAGCGAATGGCGGAAACGGCAACATTACCTTCGAACGACCTGCTCGCTGCGCATGGTCTTCGGGTGACACGCCAGCGTCGCGTGCTCGCCGGGCTGCTATTCGCCGGTGCCGGCCGCCATGTCGATGCCCAAACGCTGAGCACAGAGGCGGTGTGCGCCGGGCATAGGCTTTCACTCGCGACGGTATACAACACGTTGCGGGACTTCGAGCGGGCGGGCCTGATCCGCCGTGTTTCGGTCCCAAGCGAACGTATCTGGTATGACACCGACACCGGCGCCCACCGGTATTTCTACATCGAGGCCGAAAACCGCGTTCTGGACATGCCGGACAGTACCGTGATCGAGCCTCCAGCCGGCTACCGGATCATGCGTATCGACACCGTCGTACATCTGGAAAGGATCGCAAGCGATGAATGAGCGCGCCCTCTTCGACCAGCCAGGTGCCCAGACGGTTGACCAGACCTGGAAAGCCATCACCGAGGCCGCGAACGCGGCATTCGATAAGAACGACCTCAGCAGGGCGGAACGTCTCTACGATCAAGCGCTTGAGGCGGCGTTACGGCGCTTCCGAACAGACCGTGCGGCAGCCTCGATGGCCAACGCGCCACCGATGTTGGTCGCCGCCGGCGCGAACGCGTCCGAATGCCATTCGCGGAGGGGGCAGCTGATGCGCGCAGTGACGACAACGGAAGAAACACTGGCTTCCTTGCGCACTGCCATGCTCGATGCATCCGAACATCCCGCCTTCCGGCAGGCCTGCTTTCACCATCTCAAACCCGCCCTGTTGGAGTATGTCGGGCGGACCAGGGCCGCCGGGGTCGCGGAGGCCACTTTCCAGAAGACGGTGCTGCGGACCCGCGACGCCGCGCTCGCTTTTCTTTCCGAACACCAGACACAACATTAAGGACTGACCCTTCATGCTCTATCGCATTGCCCGAGCCGCCGACCGATTGATCCCCGTCGACACCGTCGATGCCCATTGTGACATCCCTTGCAAGATCTACGATCCGGCCCCGGCGCTGATCGCGGCGTTGTCGGTCGTGCGGATGATCGACATCCTGACCGAGACGACCGAAAAGCCCGACAGCCTCGAACGCACCAACACGCTTGCCCGCTGCATCGCCATCAAGGAGGAGGAAGCGGCCAAGGTGAAAGACGAGGTCCGTGTGATCTGGGGCGACTATTTCAAGGCGCCGCAGATCGAGGCGCAGCCCCATATCCATACGCTCGTGCACGAGATCATGATGACCGCCAGCCAATGTAAGCAGGGTGTCGGCCGCGCCGAGGCAGAAGCGCTCGTTGAGAAGGTCAACCTCTTTGCCGAAGCCTTCTGGGCGACGAAGAATGTGGCCACAGAGCGCCGCGCCGCGCCCTATCCGCCAGGGCTCGACGTGGTGCGGCCGGCGTGACCGGCAGATGAGAGTGCTCCGCCTCCTTGGCCTGCGGCTGGCCCGTGTCCGCGGGCACAGCATGGCGCCGGCGATTCCGGACGGTGCCTATGTGCTGCTGCGGTCCTATGGTGGCAAACGGCACCCGCGACACGGCGACATCTGCGTGTTCCGGACGGTCCACGGCCAGCGGATGATCAAGCGCGTGATCCAAAAAAACGACGGTGGAGACTTTGCAGTACGCGGCGACGGCGGAGGTTCCGCACCGGGCACCGATATAGGGCCTGTTGCGGAGCAAGACATGCCCGGGCGCGTGATCCTCACGCTTCGGCCCCACAGACGGGGACCTTGGTCGCTTGCGCCGAACCGGGTGGCCTCAGAGTAAACCCAACCAGACGGCATAAAATATTAGAGCAAAGGCCGTACAGCCTTCCCGGAAATCGCTGCTGGCTCAGGCGGCCATGGCTTCTTCGATCAGTGTCCGATCGGCACGATATGGCTGGACCAGAAGCCGAACGCCTCCATCGTGGTGGCGCGCGCGTGCAGAACCTGTCCCATAGTGCCTCCTTCCATTCCGGCGAAAAGATCGCACCATCAAATCCTGGGACTGAACAGGAAATCGGCGTAATCCTCCGCCACCGCAGCGCACGCCGCGTCAAACAGCGCCCTGCCCTGTTCCGGGTTCGCCAGTGCCGAGTGGGAGCCCACCCGCCCGTCCGGGAAGCGGGCCCGGTGTTCGTCGGGCGGGCCGTGCCGGTCGCCGGCATGACCCTTGATGTATTGCGGCGTCAGCTTTTCCGGCGGCCCGAGGTCCTGGACCTCGACGACACGGTGGCGGTGCTGGGTCATGGCGATCTCCGAGGGCGTCGCATGCATGCCCTCCCAGTCGCCGTAATAGTCCCGCCGCAGCATGTTGACCGGCTCGAAATCCCACCAGTTCCTGATCCTGATAACAGCGGGTTTCGAACCGGTGACGGCACGCAGCGGCTCCAGATTGGCGCCATGGCCGTTGAGGATGTAGATGTGTCCGAAGCCATGATGAACAAGGGCGTCGAGCACCTCCCCGACCAGCCGGGCGAAGGTCTCGGGCGAAACGGACAGCGTGCCGGGAAAGGACATGTTGAACGGCGCCGGCGTGTAAGCGATGACGGGCGCCACCATGGCGCCGGCGATACTGGCTGCCCCTTCGGCAATCTCCTGCGCACACAGGCTGTCGGTGCCGATCAGGCCGATCGGACCGTGCTGCTCGGTCGAACCGGTCGGCAGGATGACCCCGTCACTGCCGCGCAGATATTGTTCGACCTCGGGCCATGTGCTCAGGTCGAGCCTCATGCCGGCGACCCGGTCACGGATTCGACCCAGGCGGCAAGCGCCGGCCGGTAGGTTTCAAGCTCCTGCGCGATGCTCGGCTCGCGCTGCAGCGCCTTGAAATAGGCAGCAATCCCGTCCGGCAATGCGATGCCGAGATCCATCGGACCGTTCAGCATTTCGACAAACAGCAGCGTGATGGGATAGCCGCAATCGGCCAGGCTGAGGCTTTTGCCGGCGAGCAGCGGCGACGGATCCGCCATGCGATCGAACTGCGCCAGCCGCTCGGCAATGAGCTTTGCCTGCCCGGCGACAACTTCAGCGTCGCGCTTGCCCGGATCGACATGGGCGAAGAGCGAACGCACAGCCGGCTCCAGCCTGGTGTCGTGAAACCGTGAAAGCGCCCTTGCCTGCGCCCGTTCCCGAATGCCCTTCGGCCACAGCGCCGGCTCCGGCGCCAGCTCGTTCAGATATTCGTTGATCGCCTCGGAATCGACCAGCAGGAAACCGTCGTGCTCGATGGCCGGCAGCGTTCCGGACGGAACGATCTCCCTGTAGGCATCGCCGCCGTAACCGCCCGGCGGCGGGACATCCTCGAAGGCCAGCCCCTTGGCCCGCAGCACGATCCGCACCTTGGCGCTGTAGAGGCTGGGTGGAATGGAATAAAGTCTGATCATGACCGCCCGATGCTCTCGTGTGGTGGATTTGAAGTTCCTCTCATTGATTGCAGCGCTCTCAGCAAGGAACTTCAAATCCGTAAACCACACTAGAATCATAATGTTGCTAGTGTCCTGATTGAATCTGAAGTTCGTTCAGAGGATGCAGCCTAATGTGACGAACTTCAGATTCAGGACACTAGTCGGCGGTCCCACATTATGCCTTCTCGCGAACCGCGCGCTAGTTGGAAAGCTGCCACTTCCTGGCAAGTTCGTCGAAGAAGCCGCGCTCCTCCTTGAGTTTGATCCAGGTGTTGACGTAGTTGATCCAGACCTGGTCGGCCTGCGGCATCAGCATGGCGACCGGCGTCGGCGCCTTGGGCGTGGACACCGTGACGACGGCCATCTGCGGGTATTTCGCCACCAGCTTGTAGGCCTCGACATTGGACGTGATATGCGCGTCGGCGCGCCCGGCGAGCACTTCCTGGAAGTCGCGTGCCGGCGCTTCCACGATCTGGTGCCTGGCATCGGGGAAGAACTGCTTGACCTGTTTCTCCTGGGTCGTGCCGAGCGTTGCGGCGACGGTGACTTCAGGCCGGTTCAGATCGTCCCAGTCTTTGAACTTGTCGACATTCTCGGCCAGGACCAGCGGCACCGTCGCGAGGGAGAAATAACTGTCGGAATAACCCGTCGCCTTGGCACGGGCCGGCGAGATCGATGCCGAGCCGGTGATGTGGTACTTGCCGGACACGACACCGTTGACCAGCGTTTTCCAGTCGGTCGGGACGAATTCCACTTCGACACCCAGATCCTTGGCGAGTTCGTTCATGACGTCGATGTCGTAGCCCATATAGCTGTTGGTCGCCGGATCGCGCATCGTCATCGGGTTCCAGTCGCCGGTGGTGCCGACCTTCAGCAGGCCGTCGCTGAGGATTTCCTGCAGTGCCGATTGGGCCTGCGCGGCCGCCGTGCCGGCGACGAGCATGACCGCCACAAGGCATGTCTTCACGAGTCTCATGGGTGTTCTCCCTTTGATGTGTCCCTCAATTATGTGCCTTTCGCGGTGTTCGGGAACAGCGCAAAAATTGCAATCTAATAAATTTGTTGCACGACAATAAACTCAATGATACTCAACAGAGTCAACAAAAATAACGCAAAACACGATCCCCGATTGGGCCTTTCCGGCCCGCTTCGCGGATAAGGGGAACGCAGCGCGGCACGCCGGCCGCCATAATGGCCGCATGGACCGCCCATGAGGGAGAAGGCCGTCGTGACGCAAGTTGACGATGCAGCCGCAGCCGCTCCGATCATCGAGATGAGCGGCGTGTGCAAATGGTTCGGGGAATTCCAGGCCCTCAAGGGCATCAATCTCAGCGTTGCCAGCAGCGAGAAGATGGTCGTCTGCGGCCCGTCCGGCTCCGGCAAATCGACCATGATCCGCTGCATCAACAGGCTGGAAACCCATCAGCGGGGACGAATCGTCGTCGACGGCACGGAACTCACCGACGATGCGCGCGACATCGGCGCCGTGCGCGGCGAGGTCGGCATGGTGTTCCAGCAGTTCAACCTGTTTCCGCATCTGACAGCCATCGAGAACCTGATGCTGGGCCCCGTCCGGGCGCGCAAGATGTCCCGCAACGAGGCGCGCGAGCGGGCCGAGTTCTATCTGGAGCGCGTCCATATTCCGGAACAGGCGGACAAATATCCCGGCCAGTTGTCCGGCGGCCAGCAGCAGCGTGTGGCCATCGCCCGGTCGCTGTGCATGGAGCCGCGCATCATGCTCTTCGACGAGCCGACATCGGCGCTCGATCCTGAAATGATATCGGAGGTGCTCGATGTGATGACCGAGCTCGCCGACAGCGGCATGACCATGATCTGCGTTACCCACGAGATGGGCTTCGCCAAACGCGTCGCCGATACCATGGTGTTCATGGACGCCGGCGAGATCGTCGAGACCGCCGATCCCGAGACATTCTTCGGCAGCCCGCGCAGCGACCGCTGCAAGCGGTTCCTGCAGCAGATCCTGGGCCATTGACCGGTGCCTGCAAACGAAAAGAAAGGGACAGGGCTATGGCCTTCGTGAAGCCCCGCGCGGCCAGAATTGCAGCGATTTGCGCGCTCGCGCTGCTTGTCACCGGATGCTCGGCCAATTGGGGCTGGTACGTGGTCTCGCCAACGACCGAGACGGGAATGTCCAATCTCCTGTTCCTGCTCGGCGGCCTGAAATACACGCTGCTCCTGTCCTTCACGGCCATTCTGATTTCCATCGTGCTCGGGCTGCTCGTCGCGCTTCCCGGCCTTTCCAGCAACCGCTACCTGAAGCTGTTCAACCGCACCTATGTGGAGTTCATCCGCGCCATACCGATCCTGGTGATGATCCTGTGGGTCTATTACGGCCTGCCGCAGCTCGGCAACATCCAGATCGGCGTCTTCTGGGCCGGCGTCATTGCACTTGCGCTGTCCGACAGCGCGTTCCAGGCGGAGATCTTCCGCGGCGGCATCCAGTCGATCCACCGCGGACAATACGAGGCCGCGCAATCGATCTCGCTCAACTATGTCGACACCATGCGCTTCGTCATCCTGCCGCAGGCGATCAAGCGCATCCTTCCGGCCCTCGGCAACCAGCTCGTCTATATGCTCAAGATGTCCTCGCTCGTCTCCGTCATCGGCATGCAGGAGCTGACGCGGCGCGCCAACGAACTTGTCGTCATCGAGTACCGTTCGCTGGAGATCTACACGATCCTGGTGCTGGAATATCTGGTGTTGATTCTCATCGTGTCCGCCGGCGTTCGCTGGCTGGAGCGCCGCATGCGGGCCGATGAGCGTGGCTGAAGCAAACCAAAAGACCGGGAGAAAACCATGTCGGCCTGGATAAGGATGATCGATGAAGAGGAAGCCGGGGACGACCTTATGGACGCCCTGAGGCTGGCGCGCACGCCGCACGGCACGGTCGACAACGTCATGCGGGTGCATTCGCTGCGCCCCGGCACCATGCGCGGCCATGTGATCCTCTACCGGGCGGCGCTGCATGACGACAGCAACACGTTGGCCCCCTGGCTTCAGGAGACCGTTTCGTCCTACGTCTCGCTGCTCAATGGCTGCGCCTATTCCTTCGCCAATCACTGGGCCAATGCCCGCCATCTGATCGCTGACGATGAACGCGCCGATGCGATCGAAAAGGCGCTACGCGCGGACCGGCCGGGCGACGCGCTCGGCGCCGCCGAACTGGCGCTTCTGGCCTATGCGCGCAAGCTCACGCTCGAACCGGGTGCGATGGTCGAGGACGATGTCCGGCAATTGCGGACGGCCGGATTTGACGACGGACAGATCCTCGAAGCCAATCAGATCATCGGCTATTTCAACTACGTCAATCGCAGCCTCAACGGCCTCGGCGTCACCACCGAGGGCGATGTCGTCGGCTACTACGCGGAAAATTCGACGGCCTGATATTGCATGAGAATAAATTTATTGCGTATAGTGCATCGAACGAAATGATGGAGGAATGCGCATGTCCGATCCGGCACCAGAATACATCGAACGCGAACTGATCCCGGTCATCGATATCGGCCCGTTGCGTGACGGTTCCGACCCGGCCGGCGTCGCCCGGCAACTGCACCGCGCCAGCCGCGAGGTCGGCTTTATCTACGTTTCCAACCACGGCATCCCGGAAGAGACCATCGAGGCCGCCCGGTCCACGGCCATGCAATTTTTTCGACAGCCGGCCGAGGAGAAAAACCGGGTCGCGGTCAGCGGCGCCCATCGCGGTTTCCTGTCCGTCGGCGGCGCCAAAATGCAGGACGATGCGAAGGCCGACCTGAAGGAAAGCTTCATTTGGGGCTATGAGGATTCGCACGGCGTGACGCCGGACGACCACAGCCTGCGCGGCGCCAATCGCTGGCCCGATTTCATGCCGCAGACGCAGACGGTCTCCATGGACTACTTCAACAGGGTCCACGAGGTGGCGCACCACCTCATGCGCGGCTTCGCGCTCGGGCTCGACCTGCCGGTCGATACGTTCCTGAAGACCAATGACGCACCGCTCAGCCGTGCCTCCTTTGTCTATTATCCGCCGCAGGAGAATGGAAATTCCGGCCAGTTCGGCGTCGGGCCGCACACCGATTTCGGGGTCCTGACGGTGCTGTGCCAGGATTCCGTCGGCGGCCTTCAGGTCGAGACGCTGGACGGCGAATGGATCGCCGCTCCGCCGATCCCCGGCACGCTCGTCGTGAATGTCGGGGACCTTCTGGCCCGCTGGACCAACGGCGAATACCGCTCGACCCCCCACCGCGTCATCAACACATCCGGCAAGGAACGCCTTTCGCTTGTTCTTGCCTATGACCCGGAGCCGCAGACCATGATCGATCCGCGCGACATCTTCGGGCCGGACTGCGCCATGAAGGAAGAGCCGATCTCCTGCGGCGATTATCTGCAGTGGCGGTTTGCAAAGGCCTTTTCCTATCGCGGCGACGATGGCAAATAGGTCGCGGATGAAAGGCAGGCGGAACCGCATCTGAATGACAGACCAGGTTGTCAACAAGAAACCACTGTCCGAATTCGGCGTCGATGAGGCGGTCGGCAAGGCGTTGCGCGCCTTGCGCGAGGCCAACAACCTGACCGCCCGGGACCTGGCATCCGGCTCCAGTGTATCGGCGGCCATGATTTCACGCATCGAGAACGGCCAGGTCTCCCCTTCCCTGTCGACGCTTGAGGCGCTGGCCCAGGCGCTTGAAGTGCCGATCGTCAGCCTGTTGCGCGAAACGGGAACCGCCACCGCCGACATCACCCACGTCAAGGCCGGCAAGGGCCTGGCATCGACCCGCGTCGCCGGGCGTCATTCGCACGACTTCGTCGCGCTCGGCTTCCACCGCCGGCCGGGGCTCGAATTCGAAGCGCTGATGGTCACGCTCGACAGACGAGACGACTCGCGCCCGCCCATCTATAACGGGCACGGGTGCCTTTTTGTCTACGCGCTGGAGGGCGAGGCCATTTATCTTTACGGCGAACGGGAGATCCACCTGCGGGCCGGCGATTCACTGAGCCTTGACGCCGAACTCCGCTACGGCATCAAGGAAGTGCTCACACCGGTCTTCCGGTTCCTCTCCGTTCAGGCATCCGGACGTTAGGGCAGAGCAAAAATGACGACAGATCATCTTGCCGAGGCAGCCCGCAATCTCCTGATCAGTTGCGCCGGGGCCGAACCGGGCGACACCATCCTCATCCTGCATGAGGATCCCGATCTCGGCTGGTACGACCCGCACGCGCCCGAAGCCGTCGCCAAAGCAGCGGAACGGCTGGGCATGAGGCCGACGCTACGCATGGTCGGCGGTCCGGATGAGAGCGGCGCACTGTCCGAAGACCTGTTGACGGCGATGCAAGCGCACGACCAGACGGTGTTCTTTGCCAGAATCGGCGACCAGGGCCGCTTCTCGATCCGCCAGTCCGGAAGGCCGGCGGTCATGTCCTACGCGATCAATCGGAACATGCTGGCCTCCGCCTTCGGCCGTTTCGACTACGGTGCCTTGCTCGATCTGAAGGACGCGCTCAACCGGACGCTCGACGCGGCCGAAAAGATCCGCATCACCTGCCCGAACGGCACGGATCTTTCCGGACGCTCGATCGTCGATCCGGGCGAAGCCGAGGACGTTTCGCTCAAGCGCTTCCCGATTGGTGTCTACAAGCCGATACGGATGCAGGGATTTTCCGGCAAGGTGGCGATCACGCATTACCTCACGCCGACCGGTTCCCGTCCCTACACGCCGGCATGGCTCGGTCTCGACGAGACCGTCATCGCGACCGTGGACGGCAACCGCATCACCGGCTTTGCGGGCGCGGCGGCAACGGTCAGCGCCGTCGAGGGCCATTACCGGCACGTCGCGGAGACATTCGCCATCAAGCCGATGTTCGTGCATTCCTGGCATTCGGGCATGCACCCGGCCTGCGCCTACGCCATGCCCGCGGCGGACAACCCCGACCGCTGGTCAAACACGGCATTTCCCAATCCGCGCATCCTGCATTTTCACACCTGCGGCGCCTATCCGCCGGGCGAGATCTGCTGGATGGTGTTTGACCCGCTTGTCACCGTCGACGGCACGCCCCTGTGGGACCGCGGGCATTTGAACCGGGAAATCAACGACGATATCGCCGCCGTCTTTTCCCGCTGGCCCGGCCTTGCCGCCCTGTTCGACAATCCCTCCCGCGATATCGGACTTGACACTGTCTAGCCTTGACCGCGCTTGCCGACCCGTCGCGCCGGCGCATCTTCGAAACGCTGCGGGACCGGCCGCTTGAACCGGCATCAAACCCATTCGTCCCGGAACAGGGGTAAACCATGTGACCGGTATAGACACAAAAGATAAATGGCGGGCCGTGCGCGACGAAAAGGCGTGAAACCACAATCAGCGCAGCTGCTGTGGAGCGTGTCGCGCATCTCGCAATTCGGCCGGTCGAGCATGGCTGTCCCGGCAGGCGTCTCCAATGTGGCGGCGTCCAATTGGCTCAAAGGATGGCCATTCGCAACAACGACTTGATATGCCTCTCGATAGAGAGGATCTATACGATATAGCTCGGGGCTGACATCAGCGGCGGTGACCACGATGTCAAAATCTCCTTCCCGAAATCCGCTCGGAAGGTCTTCGTGCGGCGCGACGACCAGCTCGATCTCAGCTTGAGGCAGGCGGGCTCTGAACCGTTCTACCGCCTCTGCCTTCGCTTGCCTCGCCTCTGTCTGCAACCTCTTCAGCCGGGGAAAGATGAGTTTTCCTAAAGGAGTCAGCCGACAGCCGGCGCGATCCCGGATGAACAGTGCACCACCCAATCCGTCCTCTAGAGCGAGATGAGGTTAGCTTCTTGATGGCCGCTGTCAGGGACGGTTGAGACACATTGGAGGCACTGGCCGCATGGGTGAAATCGCGATGCGCGCGCACGGCCGGAAAATGGCCGATCTGGTTCATCTCCATCGGCACCTCCGGATGTCGCTCGGGCAGCCTCGGCGGAACAAGATATATAGTCAATACCTATCGTAAAATAGAATTTCGGGATTGGAGCCGGAAGCGGGCGTCGTGGGACAAGGGGCCATCGAAATCGATGAAACCCAACGCAGGAGATGACCCATGAAAAAGCAAATCCTCCCGATGCTGTCGGCCTTTGCCCTCGTCGCCACAACGTCGCTCGCAACCGCCCAGGAGACCGTCATGAGCGACTACACCGCAAGCTATATCGAAATGCAGGCCGCCAATGGCCAGACCAGTGCCCTTGCCGAATTCCTGGCCAGCGCCGCACCCATGGTGAGGGAGACCGAGCCCGGCACCGAACTCTGGTTTGCGCTGCAAGCCGGGGACACGCTGGCCATCTTCGACATCTTCATCGACGAGGCGGCGCGGGATGCTCATTTCTCCGGCGCCGTGGCTGGTGCCTTGAACGACAATGCCGGCACCCTGGTGCAAGGCGGATGGGATGACGGCGTGGTCGCCAACATCAACAACTCGGTTGTGCTGTCGGCAAAGGCACCGGTTGACCTCGACAGCGCGACGACCGCGACCTACATCGCGCTCGAAGCGGCGCCGGGCCAGGCCGAACAGCTGGCAGAACTGCTCAGCGCGGCCGGGCCGATCGTCGCGGAAACGGAGCCGCAAACCCTGTTCTGGGTGGCACTGCGGATCGACGAAACAAACTTCGCGATCTTCGACGCCTTCGCTGACAATTCCGGTCGCGAGGCCCACTTCGCCGGCCAGGTCGCGGGCCTACTGAATGAGAGGGCGGCCGATCTCGTTGAAGGCGGCTGGGACGAGGGCGTCGTTGCCAACGTCCGCAACTACGAAATCCTCGCGATCAACTAGTCCGTTGCAACCAGCACGCGCCTGGCGCTTCCGGCGCCGGGCGTTTGGGTCCCTGCATCTAGCCAGTGGACCTAGATCGCCGTCATTACGGAAGCAGACATGCTATCCCAGCCCGGAAATGTCTACTCCGTCCGCGAAGCGACCACCGGACCCGGGTAGTACAACATCGCACAATCGGCAGTGAATAGCGGACCGTGCGCGATTAAAACGCGAACTATTCCTTCGCTATAGCCCTACGCTTGTCTGCAATATGGAACGCGATTGCTCTACGCCATTCGGTTGTGCATCATAATGCTCCGTTAGAATGCAAACACAACATCCGATCTTGGTTGAACTGGAAACTATCTGTAGCGCCCATTGGCCTTAAGTGGCGGCGGTGGCGTGCTCGTCCAACGGCCAAGATTTCGTTTATCTCGCTAGTTCAAGCAGTTCACTTGCCGCGTTCTCGTCGACAATCAGCGTATGGGCGAGGCCACGGCGGAGGGCCGCCAGGATGACCGGGACCTTCGCCTTGCCGCCCGAAGCCAGCACGAGATGCGGGATGGCAAGCAGGTCTTCGATGGGCGGTGCGACGATCCGGTCGGTTACCTCATGCGCGATCGTATCGCCATCGGCGGTCAGATAGTGGCCGCAAATGTCGCCGACGGCGCCGGCAGCGAGGAGCGATCGACGCAGGTCTTCCGAAACCAGGCCGTATTCTACACTGCGCGATCGCGGCGTCAGATCGACGGCGCTGACGAGAGCGACATCAACCTTGCGCACCTGGTCGAACGTCTCGCGCACCGAGCCGGATGAGACCAGCGCATCGCGCATGCCCTTGTCGTCGGCGAACATCGGCGCGGTAACATAATAGCAGGGGCCTTGCAGGATGCGGGCGAAGCGGGCGGCCACGTCATACGGGTTGACGGGGGTGCTGCGCGGAAAGCCGCCGCAAAAGGAGACAACCGTGTTGCGGCGACCATTCTTGCGCGTGATCGCACTGGCCGCCGCATCGATCGTGCCGCCCCAGCCGACGCCGACCACATAATCGTCGCCGATCGTCTCGGACAGGAAGTGCCCGGCCGCCATACCGCTCACCCGGCGCACATCGGTCTCGGGGGCCGGCGCCGGCACGACGATCACCTCGGCGAGGCCGAAGCACTCCTTGAGTGCCGCTTCCATTTCGACACAGGGGCCGTGCGGCGTGTTGATGCGGAGCTGAACCGCGCCGGACGCCCGCAACTCACCAATGATCTGGTTCACCCGCGCGCGGCTCAGCCCGACCTTTTCGGCAATCGCCGACTGGGTAAGCCCTTCCTGGAAATGATACCAGGCGATACGTGCCGCGAGGCGAGGTTCGGTGGAAACACTCATCATGTCGCGCTGTTATCAAATGACCATGCTTTGGTCACCACTAACAAATGTATTTTATTAAATTACATTTGTCATTCGACTGTCATGTTGAACGGCTAATCGACTCCTCCATGACCAAACCGACCTATCCTGACCCATCCTTCTCCTGCAATGGACGCGACTATCCCGCGCCGCGCCAGCCGGTCGTCGTGATCTGCATCGATGGCTTCGATCCGGCCTATCTGGAAGCCGCGCGCGTGCATCGGCTTTGCCCGTTCCTCGGTGATCTGATCGAACAATACGGCCAGCGGACGGCCGCATCGGCGCTGCCGAGTTTCACCAATCCCAACAACATGTCGCTGATCACGGGCGTCGCCCCGGCGCGGCACGGCATCTCAGGCAATTACGCGCTCGATCCCGAAACCGGCGCGCCGGTGATGATGAACACGCCGGCGTTCCTGCGCGCCGAGACGATCCTGGCCATGGCGCATCAGGCCGGCCTGTCGGTCGGCGC
The DNA here is from genome assembly GCF_984452065.1 of Hoeflea sp. Classification (NCBI taxonomy): domain Bacteria; kingdom Pseudomonadati; phylum Pseudomonadota; class Alphaproteobacteria; order Hyphomicrobiales; family Rhizobiaceae; genus Hoeflea; species Hoeflea sp. The sequence continues at coordinate 20,847 of NZ_CFHWAF010000032.1, forward strand.
GGTCACGGCGAAGGACAAGCTGCGGCGCCTGCTCAGCGCGGGGCTTCCGGAGGACGATAGACGACGGGCGGTGTGCCTGTCGATCGAGGCCCTGGCGAAGGATACCGATGAAACGGTCGATCCGGCGGTCCGCTCGGCGGTCGGCGAGACGCCGCCCGACATCTACAGCGCCGAAGTCAGTCTGGCCGTGCTGCGGGTCGGCCTGGCGCTTCTCGACATGCGGGCGCCGGACCTCCTCTATCTGTCGACGACCGACTACATGCAGCACCGCTACGGACCGGACGCGTCCGAAGTGCTCGACTTCATGGCAGCACTCGACAGCCTCTTGGCCCGGATCGACGCCATGGGCGCGATGATGGTCGTCACCGCGGACCACGGCATGAACGCCAAGACAAAGGCCGATGGCGCGCCGGACGTCGCCTATCTCCAGGACGTTCTGGACGTTGCACTCCCGGAGAAGAGTGCTCGAGTAATCCTGCCGATCACCGACCCCTACATCGTTCATCATGGGGCGCTTGGCGCCTGCGCCATGGTGTATCTGGACGGCGCCGACCCTATCCTTGCCGCCGAATCCCTCATGGCGTTGCGGCAGGTCGACGAGGTTCTGACGCGCGCCGACGCCGCAAGAGAGCTTCAGCTTCCCGAAGACCGTATCGGCGACCTGATGGTGCTTGCGACAGCGTCGGGCGTCTTGGGAACGCGGAAGACGGAACACGATCTGTCGGCGCTGCGCGGGCCCTTGCGGTCGCATGGCGGGCGGCATGAGCAGACCGTGCCCTTCATCGTCAACCGGCCGCTACGCGAAGAGCATCTGCCGTCACCTCTGCGCAATTACGACGCCTTTCATGTCGCCTTGAACCTGCTCGGCCAGGAGGCGGGCCATGGGTGACATTCGCCACGCCGTTCTGGTCGTTCTCGACGGGATGAGACGCGATCTGATCGATGCCGAACGCACGCCGAACCTTGCCAAGTTCGCGGGCAACGCGGCCTGGTTCGCGGACCATCATTCGGCGTTCCCCTCCGTGACGCGGGTCTGCTCGGCAACGATTGCCACGGGTTGCCATCCGCGCCGGCATGAACTGGCTGGCAATGCGATGGTGCTGCGAGAAGACGGTCGGCTGGTGCTGCATGATGCCGGTCATCCCGATTTCCTGCAGCACAAGCGACATGCAACGGGTCGATCCCTGGCAGAACCGACGCTTGCCGAACGGCTTCTGGCCCATGGCGGCGCCATCATCTTCTCCAATGTCTCGCCAGGCGCGGCCTATGCGCATGACCCGGACGGCCACGGGCATGTCTACCACCGGGCCGGCAGCTTCGGGTCGGGACGGGTTCCGGTTCCTAAAGGCGATGCGCTGTGCGTCGGGCGCGGGCTCGATGGCGATCGCGCCATGACGGAACGCTTCGTCGGCGAGGTGCTTGGCGAACGCAAGCCCGGCTTGGCGGTTCTGTGGCTCGGCCATCCCGATACGACCCAGCATTGTGCCGCGCTCGGTTCGCCCGAGCATCTCGCCGCGCTGGCCGAAGCGGATCGGCATGCCGGCACGGTAATCGATGCGGTGTCGAGATTGCGACACAAGGGCGACGATATCCTGCTGCTTGTCGGCTCGGATCACGGGCATCAGACGGTCACGGGGGCGGTCGACATCGACGCGGCACTGATCGTGGCCGGATTGAAGGACAACGCAGCGTCGGACGACGTCGTCGTCGCGCCCAATGGCACGGCGGCGCTGATCTATCTTGCGGAGGCCGTTCGGGGCCGTAGCGATGCCATCGCGGCCTTCCTGAACCGCCAGCCTTGGACGGATCGCGTCATTCCCGCCGATGCATTGGCCGCGATCGGCCATTGCCAGCGCGACGGCCTTGCCGTTGCGGTCGCCATGCGCACCGAAGACACACCGAACGCATATGGCATTCCCGGCACGGCGCTGGTCGCGCAGCCCGGCAACGGCAAGGATCCCGGCATCGGCTTCGGCCAGCATGGCGGGCTCGGCCGTCGCGAACAGGCGCCGTTCCTGATCGCCCAGGGTCCGGGCTTTTCAGCCGGCTCCGTCCACCATCGATGCACTTCGCTCATCGACATCGCACCGACCATCCTCATCCATCTCGGCATTGCCGCCGATGGGATGGATGGCCGTGCGCTGCAAACATCCACCATCCATCACGGAGACGATTATGAGACTGTCACGTAAGGACTTCATTCGCGGTGCTGCCTTGGGCGGCGCCGCAGCGCTGGCAACCCCGGCGATTGCTCAGGGGCGGCGCGAGTTGCGTATGGCAAGCGCCTGGGCCAAGAACTTTCCTGGTTTCGGTACGGCTGCCGAAAGGCTTGCCCGGCGCATCACGACCATGACCGATAGCCGTCTCACCGTCAGAGTTTTTGCGGCAGGCGAACTGGTGCCGCCATTCGACGTCTTCGATGCCGTTTCGACGGGTACCGCCGATCTCTATCATGGGGTTGAGTTCTGGTGGCAAGGCAAGAGCCCGGCGTTCAACTTCTTCACCACGACGCCTTTCGGGCTGACGCCCACCGAGATCAAGTCTTGGATCTATTATGGCGGCGGGCAGGAGCTTTGGGACGAACTGGCCGCTAACTACAATGTGAAATCGTTCCTCGTGGGCAATCCAGGCGTTCAGATGGGCGGTTGGTTCCGCAACGAGATCAACTCGCTTGATGATTTCCGCGGGATCACCATGCGGATGGGCGGTTTTGGCGGCGAAGTCATCCGCCGCGTCGGCGCGACGCCAGCCTCTATCCCAGGCACAGAGGTCTATCAGGCTCTGCAATCGGGCGCCATCGACGCGACCGAATGGGTCGGTCCTTGGAACGACCTTGCCAAAGGCTTCCATCAGGTCGCGAAGTTTTACTATTACCCCGGCTGGCACGAGCCCTCCTCGAACGTGTCGGCAGGCTTCAATCTGGATGTCTGGAACAGTCTAAGCGTGGCCGATCAGGAGATCATCAAGGCTGCCTGCCAAGCGGAGAATGACGAGATGCAGGCGGAATTTCAGGCCAGCAATGGCACGGCCCTCGACAGCATCGTGACCGAGCACGGCGTCCAGTTGCGGCCCTATAGCGACGATGTGTTGCTGGCCCTGGGGCAAACCTCGCAAGAGGTGGTGGCCGAAGCCGCGGCAGGTGATGCTTTTACGGCCCGTGTCCATGACAGCTATATGGCGTTCCATGCCGGTGCGCGGCGGGTGACAGAAACGTCCGAGCAGCCATTCGCGCGGGCGCGTGCCATGGTCTTCGCCGCCACCTGATACCAACTCTGGGGGCAAATAACGATGACGGGTGTTCGGGCCTCCATTGTCATGCCTATGAGAACGCGATGAAAAACCAGCGCCTAGGCATGCATCACGTTGACGGCATTGCCATCACCATCGGTTGCCTCTCCGCATGGTTGGTGCCGGCGATGATGTTGTCACAGGTTGCGCTCGTGCTCGGGCGCGGCCTGTTCGGCTTTGGCTCATTAAGGCTCCACGAAGCCATCATTTACTCCAATGTCGTCTTTGTCGGCGCTGGCATCGCTTATGCTCTGGCCAAGAATGGGCACACGCGGATCGATGTCCTACGCGTGCGTATGGCGCCACGCGGCCGGGCATTGGTCGATCTTCTGGCAACGCTGGTTCTCCTCCTGCCGACGATCGCCGTGCTGATGTGGGCATCCACCCCCTATGTTTCTCGCGCATGGGAGACGCTGGAAGGCTCGCGCAGCGTCGGTGGGCTTCCCGGCGTGTTCGTGTTCAAGACCACGCTTCTTGTCATGCCGGCTTTGCTGTTGCTCCCGGCCATCACGATCCTTGCCCGCGCGTGGCGAGACCTTACCGCGCAGGATCGGGACGAGTCCCTGACGCGGGAGCCTCCAGCATGATCGTCGAAGCGCTCCCGCTGCTTTTGCTGATCTTGACCTTCGGTGCGTTGCTTCTGGGATTTCCCGTCGCTTTCACGTTATGCGGTGTATCGATTGGATTTGCGCTGATCGCCGGCCTTTTCGGCCAGTTCGATACGACGTTGCTTCTGGCGCTGGGGCCGCGCATATGGGGCGTCCTGACCAATGAATTGCTGCTTGCGATCCCGCTCTTCATCCTCATGGGCACGGTCCTTGATCGGTCCGGGATCGCTGCTGATCTCCTGACGACGATGGGCGATCTGATGCATCGCATACCTGGTGGTTTGGGCCTGTCGCTGTGTGTGGTCGGCGCGCTTCTTGCCGCATCCACCGGCATTGTCGGCGCCACCGTGATCGCTATGGGGCTGATCTCGCTGCCGGCCCTGTTGGCGCGGGGGTATCCGCCACCGCTTGCGTCGGGGCTGATTTGCGCAACCGGGTCGCTTGGCCAGATCATCCCACCATCGATTGTGCTTGTCTTGCTCGCGGACCAGCTGGGAGCTGTCTATGGTGAAGCCCAGCGTACGGTCGGCAACTGGACCGCACAGCCCGTTTCCGTTGGCGATCTGTTCGCGGGCGCTCTGGTCCCCGGCCTGCTGCTGGTCGGTGTCTATGCGCTCTACCTGCTGGCGGTGTGCTGGTGCCGCCGCATTGATCTGGACAGCGCCAAACATGCTCCTGAGACGATGGCGACCGGTCAGCTGATGGGGGCTTTGATCGCTCCACTCTTTCTGTTGATGGCCGTGCTCGGATCCATCCTTGGCGGTGTGGCGACGCCGACCGAAGCGGCCGGGCTCGGGGCGGCGGGTGCGGTACTGCTTGCGGGATCGAAAGCGGGAACGGCCGGCCGTCGCCTCGTCTGGCTCGGCGTTCTGGCCATCATTCTGGCGCTCGTCCTGCGAACGCTCGGCGACGGGCGCATGCCGGGGCTGTTCGCATCCGCCCCGACCACCGTGACCTACATCTCGATGATCTTGGCGGCGATCATGTTCGCAGCCGCGTTGACCTTCTCGATGGCGGCGACCTTCAAGGCCGGGGTCTTGGTGACCGCCTTGCGCCAAACCCTTGAGATCAGCGCCATGGTCTATGGCATCCTGATCGGCGCCACATGCTTCGCATTGGTCTTTCGCGGGCTGGAGGGTGACGCGGTCGTCGGCGGATTTCTCACGGCCTTGCCCGGCGGAGAGATTGGCGCGCTGGCTTTCGTCATGATCGTGATCTTCGTTCTTGGCTTCTTTCTCGACGTGATCGAGATCATCACGCTGGCCGTGCCGATCCTCGCACTGAGCTTGCTGCAGACGGTCGATCCCCTGTGGTTCGGTGTCCTGGTGGCGGTCAATCTCCAGACGTCCTATCTGACGCCGCCTTTCGGCTTCGCGCTGTTTTATCTGCGCGGCGTCGCGCCCGAGACGGTACGAACCGTCGACATGTATCACGGCGTGCTGCCCTTCGCGGCGCTGCAGCTCATCGTCTTGGGAATTCTGCTCGCGGTTCCGGGTCTGGTCACGGCACTGCCGCAATGGCTGAGAGGATGAGCGATGAACGACATGGTTCCCAGGTCCGCGACAGACATCGCCGCGGCGATCGAAGCCGGTGAGGCCAAACCGACGGCGCTGCTGGCCGCCTGTCTTTGGCAAATCGATCGACTTGAACCAGAGATAAGGGCTTGGGCGCATCTCGACCGCACATTCGCAATGGAACAAGCCCGCGCGGCGGATGCGCGCCAGGCGTCCGGCAAACGGTTGAGCCGGCTCGATGGCGTGCCCTTCGCCGTCAAGGACAATATCGATACGAGCGATTTGCCGACGGAGATGGGATCGCCGATCCACAAGGGCCGCCGGCCGGACAAGGACGCGCGGATTGTCGCCGCGATGCGTGATCTCGGCATGGTGCTGATGGGCAAGACGGTGACCACGCCTTTCGGCATGAACGCGCCGGCACCGACGCGAAACCCTATCGACCCAAACCGCACGCTGGGAGCATCGTCGGTGGGATCGGCCGCCGCCGTCGCGGCAGGCATGGTGCCGCTCACGGTCAACACCCAGAACACGTCGTCGTCGACGCGCCCTGCGGCCTATGCAGGTGTCTTCGCCTTCAAGCCGACGCATGATCTGATCCCGCTGGACGGGTGTCTGGCCTTGTGCCCGCCGACGGCGACGGTCGCCTTCATGGCGAACGAGCTGGACGATTTTTCGGTCCTGGTCGAGACGCTCGGGCCAAATTTGCCGTTTCCGGCGAGTGCGGTTTTCAAGCTTCAGCGGGATCCCGCGCCCGATGATCTCGCCCGGTGCGCCATCGTACGCGGTCCATGGTGGCCACTCGCGGAGACGGAGGCTTTGCGAGCATTTGAGGATTTCACCGCCGCCATCCCGATCGACCGGACCATTGAGTTGCCGGTCCGGTTCGCTGATGCGATTCCCGCTCACCGCGATCTGATTGCCGGCGATATGGCCGTGACGATGAGAGGCGAGTATTCCGGCCACCACGCCCGACTGCCCGAAGAAGCCGTCAGCTTCATCGAGGCCGGTCGAACACTGTCCGCAACACGCTATGTCGAAGCCATGCGGTTGCGGCGCCAACTCGCTGCCGAGCTTGAAGCCAGAATGGCCGATATTGACGCGCTGGTCACGCTTTCGACACCGGGTGCTCCACCTTTCTTGACAGACGGCATCGGCGATGGAAGCTTCTCCATGCCCTGGACCTTTTGCGGTTTTCCGACGCTCTCGCTGCCGTTGTTGCAGATGCTGGAAGGTGCCCCGATCGGAGTCCAGTTGGTCGGCAGGCGCAATCAGGACATGGATTTGCTCGAAATGGGGCGGTCTCTCTTGATAGCTGCTGCATCGACGAAATCAGGTTAACGATGTCCTTCCTGAGACATGGGTTACACTTCTGGCCCGAAGGGGTTCTTCAGTGGTTCCGGTCTGCATGTCTCCGGTATCAAATGTAAACCATGTGACGAGAATGGACCCCGCAAGGAAATGGCGGAGAGAGAGGGATTCGAACCCTCGAGACGGTATCACCGCCTACACACTTTCCAGGCGTGCGCCTTCGACCACTCGGCCACCTCTCCGCAACAGGCCGGCAGGGGCGCAAGGCGATTGCCGGACCGGCGCGCAATATAGTCAAGCCATGCACAGGATCAACCAGAATCTGACGCTTCGATGACTGTGTCGCGCACAGCCGTCCAAAAACTCCGTTCGCATGCCGCCGATGTGAGTTTCCGCACAGAAAAACCGACAGCGGTGCGTATATTTCAAGCAGTTGATTTCCACGTGATGCCGGTTTGCGCTATGCATGTCGCAAAGGGCCGGGGATACCGGCCGGTCGCGGGACCAAAAAGACGAATAAAGGGGATGGGAGTCCAGCCGTAATGCGGTTTCTTCTGCGCGCTATCAGCCTTCTAGCGCTGATCGTTGCCGTCATCAGCGCGGTGGTCGATGCAATCCGCTCCCTGGCGGCCTCGGAGATCGTGATAACGCCGCTCGGCGCGGCCTGGTATTCCTTCAGCCCGGATACGCTCAACCTCGCCCAGGCATTGATCCAGCGAAACGTTCATCCATATATATGGGATCCGATCGTGCAATGGATCCTGCTGCAGCCCACCTGGGGCGTGTTTCTCACCTTGTCGCTGATCTTCTATCTGATCGCCTGGCGGCGCCCGAGACCAGCGGGGCGGTTTGCCGCACGCTAGAACAAGTCATGCTTGGAACTCAGGGAGTTTGAGGAATGTTCAGCCTGTTTGACAAGAAAAACGAAATGCCCGATCCGGCCGAAGCGCTGCCGGGCCGGGACGCGCCTCTCGAAACGGCCAGCCTCCACTTCGTCAACGGGCATCCGCTCAAGGGACCCTATCCGGACGGCCATGGGACGGCCTATTTCGCCATGGGCTGTTTCTGGGGTGTCGAGCGCCTTTTCTGGCAGCGCGACGGCGTCTTCGTGACCGCGGCCGGCTATGCAGGCGGCACGACACCGAACCCGACCTATGAGGAGACCGTGACCGGAATGACCGGACATGCGGAAACCGTCCTGGTTGTCTACGACCCGCAAAAGGTGAGCTACGGCGCGCTTTTGAAGATTTTCTGGGAGGGACACGATCCGACCCAGGGCATGCGCCAGGGCAACGATGTGGGCACGACCTACCGGTCCGCGATCTATGCGGTTGACGAGGCGCAAATGGATGAGGCGCGCAGCAGCAAAGAGGCCTATCAGGCGTCGCTGACTGCCGCCGGCATCGGCCACGACATCACCACCGAGATCGCGCCCGCCGGCCCGTTTTACTTCGCTGAAGACCATCATCAGCAATATCTGGCGAAAAACCCCAACGGCTATTGCGGCGTCAAGGGCACCGGTGTCGCCTGCACCATCGGTTAAAGGGTCACTACAGCCCAAGGCCAGGGCGTAAAACATAAGCCGATCATTCGATTGGGTTTGTTGATCAAACGGTTCATTTTTCACGTGATCTTTGCCGGAAGCCATGCAAGGATATGGCAGAGCCTTGCCGCAAGCCGGCCTGAAAGGCTTTGAATAAGCCGCTCCAGTGCGGCGAAAAGGAAAAAAACGGAACAACACAGGGTTGGTGAATATGAAGCGAACACTCCTCAGCATCTTTGCACTGGCAGCGATGTCCGCGACCGCGCTGGCGGCGGATATCAAGCCTGCCGTCATCTACGACCTGGGCGGTAAATTCGACAAATCGTTTAACGAATCCGCTTACAACGGAGCTGAAAAGTTCAAGGCCGACACCGGCATCGAGTATCGCGATTTCGAAATCCAGAACGACGCCCAGCGCGAGCAGGCACTGCGCAAGTTCGCCCGTGACGGCAACAACCCGATCGTCATCGCGGGGTTCTCCTGGGCCGCCGCGCTTGAAAAGGTCGCGGCGGAATTTCCCGATACGAACTTCGCCATTATCGACATGGTCGTCGATCTGCCGAATGTGCGCTCGGTGGTCTACAAGGAGCAGGAAGGCTCCTACCTCGTCGGCGTGATGGCGGCAAAGGCCTCCGAGTCCGGGACAGTCAGCTTCGTGGGCGGCATGGATATTCCGCTGATCCGCAAATTCGCCTGCGGTTATGTGGGCGGGGTCAAAGCCACCAATCCGGATGCGACGGTGCTTGAAGCCATGACCGGCAGCACGCCGGACGCCTGGAACGATCCGGTCAAGGGCGGCGAGATCGCCAAGTCGCAGATCGCTCAAGGGTCCGACGTCGTCTATGCGGCGGCAGGCGGCACCGGTATCGGCGTTCTGCAGGCGGCAGCCGATGAAGGCAAGCTGAGCATCGGTGTCGATTCCAACCAGAACGGCCTGCAGCCGGGTTCGGTCCTGACCTCGATGCTCAAGCGCGTCGACGTCGCCGTCTACAACGCATTCAACGATGCAAATGAGGGCAATTTCTCCTATGGCTTCAACGTGCTCGGCCTTGCCGAGAACGGCGTCGACTACGCCATGGACGACAACAACGCCAAGCTGGTCGATCAGGCCATGCGCGATGCGGTCGAGCAGGCAAAAGCCGACATCATCGCCGGAGATATTGTCGTGCACGACTACATGTCGGACGAGAACTGCCCGTACTAGAGCCGCCGGACATTGTTCCGGCGGTTTTTTTCAGAATGCGCCGGGAAAATGCCGCGGCCAGCGCCAGGGCAGAACCGCAACGATATCGCAGCGCACCGACAGTCTTGCCGCATCGGGCTGGCGCGACAGCCAGATGTCGCCGGCGGCGGCGATGCGCCTTGACGCATTCGCCGTCACGGCGTCGATGGCCTCGCGTTCACCGGCGCGTGCCTTGACCTCGACCAGTGCGACGAGATCGCCCCGGCGCGCAATCAGATCGACCTCGCCCGCCTTCGTCCTGAAACGGCGCGCAACGATGCGATATCCTTTGAGCATCAGGGCAAGCGCGGCCAGCCATTCGGCCCGGTGGCCGCGCCGGTAGGCCCGCCTCTTGCCGTGCCGGCCCGCGCCTTCTCTCACGGCGCTTCGTCCTTGATTTCAAGCAGGCGCCGGTAAAGCGCCTTCCTGGCGAGCCCGGTGCGGCGTGCGGCCTCCGTCGCGGCCTGCGCCGGCGAACGGGTTCGCACAAGCTCGCGCAGAAGCGCCTCTGCCTCCTGCGGGCTGGCCGCCCGCGCCTGCGGCGGCCCGATCACGAGGACAATCTCGCCCTTCACGGAGCCGGCGCGGCGATAATGCTCCGACAACTCGGCAAGCGTGCCGCGGCGGATGTCCTCGAATGCCTTGGTCAGTTCCCGGCACACGGCGGCGGGGCGCCCGGCACCCAGCACGGTACAGGCCGCCGCAAGCGAAGCCGCGAGCCGGCGCGGCGATTCAAAGAAAACCAGAGTGGCGGGCATGTCCCGCAGGCGCTCCAGCCTGTCCCGGCGGGCCTTTTCCTTGACCGGCAGGAAGCCGGCAAAGAAAAAACTGTCGGTGGGAAGACCGGAACCGACGAGCGCGGCGAGCGGCGCCGACGCGCCGGGAACGGGAATGACAGGTATGTCAGCTTCCAGCGCATCGCCGACGAGGCGGTAGCCCGGGTCCGACACGAGCGGCGTGCCGGCATCGCTGACCAGCGCAACGCTTTTGCCTTCTTTCAGCGCCGCAACCAGCCTGGGACCGGCCCGCTCCGCATTGTGCTCGTGATAGGCGACCGGCTTTGTCGTTATGGCATAACGGGTGAGCAGCGTGCGCGTCACGCGGGTGTCTTCGCAGGCCAGCACGTCGGCTTTCGCCAGCACCTGCAGCGCGCGCAAGGTGATGTCGGCGAGATTTCCGATCGGCGTCGCCACCAGATAAAGGCCCGGCTCAAGGGCGGGTGCCTCGAGGCGATGCGCGCCGATTTGAAACGATCCGTGCATTCGATCCGTTTTCCATTATCCTGTGGGACGCGCCAGCTTGCCCTTGATCTTTACCCGGGGGCAGATAGGCAATATGTACGCATCTTGCCATGGCGGCAAATGCCACAGATTACGGCCCGGCACAAACCGGGCACCGGCCGGGACAGGGAATGAAGGTTTTCTTTCGCAGGACAATACAAAAAATGGCAGTGCCGGCCGTCATATCAGCCGCGCTGCTGCTGTCGGCATGCCAGGTGGTCAATTACGGTCTTCCGCAGGGCGGCGGCCCGGCGGAACCCGCTCCGCTGACAAGCCTGCCGGTGAAAACGGGCCCGGCTTCCGGCGAAGTGCTTGGAACCGGCGTGACGCGCGTTGCCCTGCTCTTGCCGCTGTCGGCGCCCGGCAACGGCGCAGCAATCGCCCGCGAATACCACAATGCGGCAGAGCTTGCCATTGAAACGCGCGGCCAGCAGTCGATGGAACTGGTGATCAAGGACACGACCGGATCGGCCGCCGGGGCGATCGCCCGCACCGAGGAAGCCATCCGGGAAGGCTCGGCCATCATCCTCGGTCCGGTGTTTTCGGGCAGTGTGACCTCGGCGGCTTCGGTCGCCGGCCCGCAAAACCGCGCCATGATCGCCTTTTCGTCCGATCCCTCCGCCGCCTCGGGCGGGGTTTTTCTGATGTCGTTCCTTCCCAATCAGGTGGTGGACCGGACCGTTTCCTATGCGACCGGCACCGGCCTGACATCCTTCACAGCCATATTGCCGAACGGGGCCTACGGCACACTTGTCGAGCGCCAGTTGCGGGCAACGCTCCAGGCGCGCGGCGGCGTGCTCAACGGCGTGTCGCGCTACGACTACAACAATGAATCGGTTGTCGCCGCCGTGCAGCAGGTGTTGCCGGCGGTCGAGCAGTCCGACGCGATCTTCATTCCGGACGGCGGAACCGCGCCGGTCGCCATTGCGCGGGTGCTGCAAAGCGAGGGCGTGAAGCTGCGCGACAAACGCCTGATCGGCACGGGCCAGTGGCGGTCGTCGGATCTGTCATCGGCCTTTCTGCAGGGCTCGATCTTCGCCGATATGGATCAATCCGGCTTCGACGCGTTCAAGGCGCAATACCAGGAGCGCTTCCAGGGCGAACCGACGGTCAATGCGGGGCTCGGATATGACGCGGTGACCATGGTCGCCGACCTTTTGGCCACCGGGAATCCGGCCGCCCTGTCGCGCCAGAGCATCGAACGGCCCAGAGGGTTCCGCGGCGTGACCGGTATTTTCCGGTTCCAGGCGAACGGCGACACCCAGCGCGGGCTCGCGGTCTATCAGATCCAGGAGGGCGAGGCGATTGTCGTCGATCCGGCACCGCGGCAGTTCAGCAGCTTCGATCCGGCACAGTTCTAGAAAAACGTCAGTTTCTGCGGACGGTGGCAAGCGCGCCGGCAAAGGCCGCGGCGAAACTCTCGCGATCATCGGGGTTGAGGAAGGACCCGACATCCGTGGAGCGTCCCTCGCCCGACACACGCATGCCGGTGATGCCGAACTCATCGTGACGGGCAATGTCGAAGCGCGCCCAGAACGGATTGAAGCGGTAGTCGCGGACCCGGCCGGACGGGGCGACCTTCCGGATCGACAGGTCCGTTCGCGAGACGCTGACCATCTCACGCGCCCGCGCGGCGCGGTAGTTCAGCCAGAACGCACCGGCCAGAAGGACAAGGTCAAACACGAAAAATCCGGCCACGGGCCAGGCGCCGGCAACGGCGAAGACAAGCCCGTGGAAAGCCGTCGCGGCCACGACGATGGCCATCAGGATGACAAAGCCCGTCCGCGACAGCGAGCGGTGTGGCGTCAGCAGCGCCTCGAAAACCGGCGCCTCGTTGTCGCGAATTTTTTTGACCGGCCCGTCGCCATGGTTGGCATTGCGTTCCCTCATATCCGCAGAATATAGAGGGTTCATGCAAAAGGCCAAAACGAAATCCGCCGGCGGTTCTGCCGAAAATGGCAGGACCGCGCCGCGTAAACGCCGCAAAAGACTGCCGAAGGGCGCCTACTCACAGGACGAGGTCAGCGAAATCTTCCGCCGGTTCAGCGTGCAGCGGCCGGAGCCGAAGGGTGAGCTCGAACACGTCAACGCCTATACGCTTCTCGTCGCGGTCGTGCTCTCGGCCCAGGCGACCGACGCCGGGGTCAACAAGGCGACACGGGCGCTGTTCGCCATCGCCGACACGCCGCAGAAAATGCTCGGCGTCGGCGAAGACAAGGTGCGCGAACACATCCGCACGATCGGCCTTTACCGCAACAAGGCGAAGAACGTGATCGCCCTTTCAAAGGTACTGATCGAGGAGCACGCAGGAGAGGTCCCGGCAGACCGCGACGCCCTGGTGAAGCTTCCGGGTGTCGGCCGGAAGACCGCCAATGTGGTGCTCAACATGGCCTTCGGACAGCCGACGATGGCGGTCGATACGCACATCTTCCGCATTGCCAACCGCATCAGGCTGGCGCCGGGCAAAACCGTCGACGATGTCGAGGAGAACCTGCTGCGGACGATCCCCGAACCCTTTTTGCAGCACGGTCACCACTGGCTGATCCTGCACGGGCGCTATGTGTGCAAGGCGAGAAAGCCCGATTGTCCGGCCTGCGTCATCGCCGATATCTGCAAATCGAAGGAAAAGACCTGCGACGTTCCGGCGGCGCTGGTGCCGCTGGATTAGAGTACGTCCGGGGACTCCTCAGGCGAGGGCGAATTCGGCGTCCTTTGCCGACAGCATCTTGTGCAGATGCACCATCAGACCGGCGGCGAAAAGCGGCGTCAGAAGGTTGAGCAGCGGGATCGACAGGAAGGCGGCGATAATCAGGCCGGCGGCAAAGATGGTCGCCCGGTATTTGGAGCGCATCCGGCGCACCTCTTCCTCGCCGCGGTAGCGCATGGCGGCGAATTCGAAGAATTCCCGGCCGAAGAGATAGCCGTTGACCAGCAGGAAAGCGATGATGTTGACGCCCGGAACGAACAATAAAAGCAGTGCGATGATGTTGCCGACAATCACCACGCCGAGGAATTTCAGCGTGTAGACAACCGCCCGGCCGAGCGGCACGGATTCACCCGGCCGGTCGGCCGGATAGTCGCGGCTTTCGATGATCTCGGCAACGCCGTCGAGGAAAAATCCGGCGATCACGGCCGTCACCGGCGCGATTAGCAATGCAAGGCCGACCGCGAGGCCGAGCCCGGCGATGATGGCGAGGACGAAGCCCAGCCAGCCGGCCCAGTCGGGCATGCCGGGAACGAGATGCTGAAGCCAGGGCAGCGCGTAGGCCATGAACAGCCCGCGCAAAAGCGTCCACAGCCCGACGAGCATCACTATGGTAATGCCGAGAATCTTCCAGAAAACGGAGCGGGATTCCGGCGCCAGCAGGTTGCGCCCGGCAAGGCGCGCGGCTTCAACGATCATGGGATGGTTCCGGGTGATGCATGGAGTGCAGATAGGGATTTGACCCGCGGATTCAATGGAACCGCCGCAAACCAAAGGTTTTCCGCCATCCGATGCTTCTATTTAAATCGGACTTGCTCTAAGACGGTCGGCGGACAACGCAAAGGGAGCCTGTTGCCCCATGGAAGAACTCGATGTTCTTTGCGTCGGCAATGCCATTGTCGACATCATCGCGCGCTGCGAAGATACGTTTCTCATCGAAAACGCAATCACCAAGGGGGCCATGAACCTCATCGATGCGGACCGCGCCGAGTTGCTCTATGAGCGCATGGGACCTGCGGTCGAGGCATCGGGGGGCAGCGCCGGCAACACGGCGGCGGGCATTGCCAGTTTCGGCGGCCGATCGGCGTTTTTCGGCAAGGTGGCGCGCGACCAGCTCGGGCGGATCTACGAACACGACATCCGGGCGCAAGGGGTTGTCTTCAGGACCGAGCCGCTTGACAGCCCTCCGCCGACGGCTCGCTCGATGATCTTCGTGACGCCCGACGGCGAGCGGTCGATGAACACCTATCTGGGCGCCTGTGTGGAGCTCGATCCGGAGGATGTCGACGAGGACATCGTCGCCGCCTCGAAAGTCACCTATTTCGAGGGCTATCTGTGGGACCCGCCGCGGGCGAAGGAGGCGATCCGCAAATGCGCCGAAATCGCGCACGCCAACGGCCGGGAAGTCTCCATGACGCTGTCCGATCCGTTCTGTGTGGATCGCTACCGCGACGAGTTCCTGGACCTGATGCGTACCGGCACGGTCGACATCGTCTTTTCCAACGAGCACGAGGCGATGTCGCTTTATCAGACGTCATCGCTGGATTCGGCCGTTGAGGCGATGGCGCAGGACTGCAAACTCGCCATCGTTACACTCAGCGAACGCGGCTCGACCGTCGCCCGCAACGGCGAGCGCATTTCCGTCGGCGCCATCAATATCCGCGAACTGGTGGACACGACCGGGGCGGGCGATCTTTATGCCGCCGGTTTTCTTCACGGTTACACGAGCGGGCGGTCGCTTGAAGACTGCGCGAAACTCGGCAGCCTCGCCGCCGGGCTTGTCATCCAGCAGATCGGCCCGCGTCCGCACAACTCGCTGAAACAGGCCGGCATCGACGCGGGACTGATTGCGGCCAGTCTCGTCGGTTAGAGTATCGGGCCGGCCTATTCGGCGCTGCCGGCGGTCGTTTCCGCATTGCTCTCGGCGGGCTGTTTCGGCCCGCCCTTGGCAACGCCGACCATGGCAGGCCGCAACACGCGGTCGCCGATGACATAGCCATCCTGGACGACCTCCACGACCGTATTGTTGGGCACGTCCGGATTGGGCACCTCGAACATGGCCTGATGGAAGTTCGGATCGAATTTCTGCCCGGCCGGCGACAGACGCGTCACACCGTGGCGCTCGAGCGCGGACAGCATCGAACGTTCGGTGAGTTCCACGCCCTCCATCAGCGCCTTCAGGCCGGCATCGGCGGTCTCCCGGGCTTCAGCCGGTATGGCATCAAGCGCGCGGCGCAGGTCGTCGGACACGGCAAGCATGTCGCGGGCAAAGTTGGAGACGGAATAGGTCTTGGCGTCACGCACATCGCGCGCCGTGCGGCGGCGCAGATTGTCCATCTCCGCGGCAAGGCGCAGATATTTGTCCTTCAGTTCGTCCCGCTCGGCGGCCAGGAGCTCAAGCGGCGAAGGCTGGTCGGCCTCCGGCTCCCCGCCTTGCGACACGGCGTCGGCCTGTTCAGGCCCGCCCGGCTCACTGCTCTGCGCAGGACCGGGTGCGGCGGAATTCGCGCTATCTTCCGCTCCAATATCCGTTTTCTTTGTTTCATCGGACATCGTGCGATGTTTCCTTTACAGCGGTTTTTTGCTTTGTTGCCCCGCATATCGAGGTTTCAGCGGAAAAAATCAAGGGATCGGGGGCGCCGAATTCAGCGCATCCGAAACTTTCAGCGGATCATG
>NZ_CFHWAF010000033.1:0-18993 GCF_984452065.1 Hoeflea sp.
GTCAGCCTACGCGGCGATCTGATGGGTATTCTCGACATCGCAGCCGACAGGAAGGGGCAAAGCCGATCCCAAATTATAACAAAAGACGTTGCGTGCCCCCGCAACCAACGTCAGATAAAATGCCCATATAAATCAATATCTTAAGAATCCTTTGATTCTGAGCCTGAATCTTGTTTCAACAAAACCAATAATTTAGCCTCGCAGGTTCAAATCACCTGCAGCCAACATGCAAACCTGCCTGTTCACAACACCGTCCAAGGGCTCTGCTATATTGGGACGCCGAAGGTGTTTGTGAATCGACGATGTCGCTACTTCAGAAACCGCTTTTCTGTTTCCTTGATGCCATCCATGTCCTGCAGGCGGAAGATCTCGTTGACCGGAACGATATCGTCGTCTGCCTTGTTCATGCCGCCGTCGGCGCGGATTTTGGCGAAGACGGTCTGCATTGCGGTGACGGAGGCGCGAATGGCGTGATTGCCCCAGATGGTAAGGCCCACTTTGCCGGTTTCCTTCATGCGCTCGACGGTCATCTGCGGATAGGCGGTCGGGACCAGGACAAGCGGAACGGCTCCATCCCAGGCGGCAATGAAGGCTTCGATCTCGTCCGGCGTTTTTTGTTTGGAATGGATCAGGATCATGTCGGCGCCGGCTTCGACATAGGCATGCGCCCGCTTCAGGGCCTCGTCCTGGCCGAGGCCGGCGATCAACGCTTCGACGCGGGCGATGATCACGAGATCATCGGATGCCCGTGTGGCGCAGGCCGCCTCGATCTTGCCTTGGAACTCCTCCACGCGCAGCAGGTCCTGCCGCCCGCCGGCGACGAGGCTGGTCACCTTGGGGAACGTCTTGTCCTCGATGACAACGGCCGCCGCACCGGCGCGTTCATATTCCCTGATCGCGTGGACGACATTGACGGCATTGCCGAAGCCGGTGTCGATATCGGCGACGATCGGCAGTGTCGTGGCGCCGGCGATCGCGCGGAGCATCTCAATGTGCTGGGTCATGGTGATGAGGCTGACATCGGGCAGTCCATGGAGCGCGGACAGTTCGAAGCCCGACGCCCACAGCGCCTCGAAGCCGGCTTCCTCGGCAAGCCTGGCCGACAAGGGCGAGTGTGTCGCCATCGCTTGGATCAGGCCGTTGTCGGCAATCGATTTTTTGAGGTCTGTTCGGCTGTTCATTTTCTGGGTTCCTTTCATCGTTTGTTGCGGTGCCGGCCTAGTGCTCAAGCACGGGATAGGCGGCCGAGACGAAATGGGCGTTGATGCGGCGCAGGTCGCGCATGATGTCGAGATGGATGGAACTGGTCAGAAGCGTTTCCGGCGTCCCGGCCTTCAACCGTTCCAGATGGTTGCCGGTCGACGCCTGCTCGGCCGCCCGGACCTGGGCTTTTGCTTCAAGCAGCCGCCTGGCGAGCTTCCGGTCGCGCTCCAGAAAGACCGTCTGGGCCAGTTGCAGGTTCTCCAGCGTCGTGCCGAACAGCGCGGTGATCTCGCGTTCGCCTTCGGTGGAGAAGGAAAGCCGGTTCTTGATCTTCTTGGCGATCAGCTCGCGAAGGTTGCGGTCGATGATGTCGCCGGCATGCTCCAGATTGATGGCAAAGGTGATGATCTCCGTCGCCCGCTGTGCTTCGTCCTCGTCGAGCGCGTCCCGGCGCGACAGGCGCGCGAGGTAAAGCTTGACCGCCTCGTGCAAACTGTCGACCGTGTCGTCCATGCCCGCGATATCGGCGCATCGCTTCGTTTCGTTCCCGTCGATGGCCTTTGCGGCATTGTCGAGCATGTCCTCGACGACATCGCCGATCCGCATGGTCTCGCGCGCGGCGGCCGCGAGCGCCAGTGCCGGTGATCCGAGTGCGGCGGTGTCGAGATAACGCGGGCCCGTTGCGGCGGTGTCTTGCACCGTTTGCGGAAAAAAGTGTTCGAGGGCGCGCGCCAGTGGACCCAGCAACGGCAGGCCTGCAAGCACCAGACAGCAATTGAAGGCAAGATGCGCGTCGACGGCGAGCCGTTCGGGGCTGCCGGTCAGCGCGACGAGATGATCGGCGAACGGCGCGGCCAGCGGCAGTGCAACGACCACGCCGGCCGTCCGCAAGATCAGGTTGCCGGCCGGCGCCCGCCGCGCCACGTTGCCATCGGCCCATGTGGCCAGCACGGGCAGAATGCCGCTGCCCAGATTGGCGCCCAGGACAAGCGCCACGGTGAGTGCGGGATCGAGCACGCCGGCGGCGGCCAGCGACATCACGAGCAGAACGACCGCCAGGCTCGACGCGGCCAGAAGCGAGAGCAACACGGAGGCAATCGCCGCCAGCACCGGCATGGCGGTCAATGCCGACAAAAGATCGAGAACAACGGGCGAGACACGCATCGGTGCCGTCGTGGCGACCAGCAACTGCAAAGCGAGCAGAACCAGTCCGACGCCGAGCACGAGCCGGCCGAATGCGCGCAAACGGTTTGCGCCGCTCACCCTGAAGACGATCAGACCGGTCAGGATGAGAGCCGGGGAGATGCCGATCACGCCGCTGGCGAACAGTTGCGCGGCGATGCTGGTGGCGACGTCCGCGCCGAGTATGACCGCCAATGCCATCGCCGTCGTGATCAGTCCCTGGCCGGCAAAGCCCGCCACCATCAGCGCCGTTGCCGTGCTGGACTGCATGCCCAGCGTGATGGCCAGGCCGGAGGCAAAGGCAACGAAGCGATTGCGTGTTCCTGTCGAAAGGATCCGCTGCAAACCCGATCCGAAAACGCGGCTCATGCCCGTGCGCACCATGCGCAGGCCCCACAAAAGAAGCGCTACGGCACCGGCGAGCTCGATCAACGGTGCATACACACTCTTGCCCTGTCCTAGCTGTGGTTCAGCTGTTTGCAGGCCGCGATGATGCGATCACAGCCTTCGGTGAGTTCGGCTTCCGAGGACGCGTAGGAAACCCGGAAGTAAGGCGAAAACAGAAATCCCGAGCCGGGGACCACGGCAACGCCCGCCGTCTCCAGAAAGTACATCGCAAGGTCGGCATCGCTCTCGATGATCTTGCCGGATGGAATTGACCGGCCGATCAGATCGCGGCAGCAGGCAAAGACGTAAAAGGCGCCGTCGGGCGTGCCGCATGTGACCCCCGGTGCCTCGTTGAGCTTCCCGACCACCAGATCGCGCCGTCTTTCATAGGCGCTGACGAAGTTCGCCAGATAGGATTGGTCGCCCGACATCGCTTCGATGGCGGCATATTGGGAGATCGAGCTGGTGTGGGACGCGGTCTGACCCTGGATCGTGTTCATCGCCTTGATCAGAGCTGCCGGCCCGGCGCCGTAGCCCAGCCGCCAGCCGGTCATGGCGTTGGCCTTGGAAACGCCGTTGATCGTCAGGGTGCGGCCGCCGAGCGCCGGCGCCGCCTGCGCCATCGTTGCGAATTCAGCGGTGCCGTAGATGAGCTTTTCGTAGATGTCGTCGGCGAGGACCCACACATGTGGATGGGTCTCGAGCACCGAGGCCAGCGATCCGAGCTCGGCAGCCGAATAGACCGCGCCGGTGGGATTGGAGGGCGAGTTGAGCATCAGCCACCGGGTTTTTGGCGTGATCGCCGCGGACAGGCGCTCCGGTGTGAGCTTGAAGCCGTTTTCTTCGCCGCATTCGACGGTGATGGGCGTTCCGCCCGCCAGCCGGACCATGTCGGGATAGGACACCCAACAGGGGACCGGGATGACAACCTCGTCCCCGGGGTTCAGCGTGGCGAACAGGGCGTTGAAGATCACCTGCTTGGCGCCGCAGGCCGTCGTGATCTGGTCCGGATCGTAGATCAGGCCGTTGTCACGGCGCAGCTTCCCGGCGATGGCCTCGCGCAGCGGAGCAATGCCGGCCACGGGCGTATATTTGGTCTTTCCGGACCGGATCGCCTCGATGCCGGCCTGTTTCACGGGATCGGGCGTATCGAAATCCGGCTCGCCGGCACTGAGCGCGATGATGCTGCGGCCGGCCTCCTTCAGTTCGCGCGCCTTGGCCGTCATCGCCTTCGTCGCCGATGGGCGCACGTCGGCCAGTCGATGGGACAGGAGTGTCACGAGGATTCTCCAGCTCTTTTCTTTCACATGGAAGACGGTTGTTTTCGATCTGGAGTATGAAAGATCCGCTAACAGATAACGAGCATGAAATTCTAAGATGTATGTTAGCGTGGCTTACGTCCTGGCGGCTGGCCGCTTCGGAGCCGCTCTGCCTGCCGCGCCGAGAAGGGCGGCGGCAAGCGCCTCCCGGTGACGGGCCAGGGTCTTGTTCTCCCGGACAAGCATGTGAAACCCCGGACCCCTTAGTGTCTTGTCCGACAAGGGCGCGACCAGGCGGTTGGCGGCAAGGTCTTCTTCGACCATGCACAACGGCCCGAGCGCGACGCCCAGCCCGCTGATGGCCGACTGCAGCGTCAGGAAGAAATGATCGAGAGAAGGGCCGGCGATCACGTCTGAATCGCGATTTCCATGTTGCGCGAACCAGCGGCGCCAGGCCTCCGGCCTTGATTTCATGTGCAGCAACGGCAGAGGCAGGAGATCTTCGGCCGTCTTGATGGGGTGCTGCTCAAGGAAGGCCGGTGAAGCCAGCACCGTGCTGATGTCGTCGACGAGGGGAAAACAACCATAGCCGCGCCTTTCCATCGGGAAACGGCGAATGATGACGTCATAGGGCTGGTCAAGGTGGTCGATGCCGTCCTTTTCCGAGGTCTCGACGGTCACGTGGATTGCGGGATTGGCAAGCTGGAAATCCGATGTCTTCGGAATCAGCCAGCGCAGAGCGAAAGACGGTGTGGTGTTCACGGTAAGGCTCACGCCTTGCGAGCGCGCGGCCAGTTGCTGCGAGCCGACGGCAATCAGGTCGAAAGCCGATCGCAAATCATTCAGGAAGTCCTGCGCGGCAGGGGTCGGCGTTATACGGCGCCCTTTTCGTTCGAACAGCTTCTGACCGAAATGCTGCTCCAGCAGCTTGACCTGCTGGCTGACCGCGCTGTGCGACACATGCAATTCTTCCGCTGCCACCGTCACGCTGCTGTGGCGGGCCGCTGCCTCGAAAGCGCGCAGTGCATTGAGGGGTGGCAGCCGGCGCATTGCGAACTCCGTGCGATCATGTTTTGAATTGTTCAGTAATTCTTACAGGTTTTTGCGATGGTTGGCCAGCGTATCTTGTGGCATGGTGCTGCAAACCCGCCTGAAGAGAGGCTCACGCCAAAGCGGTTCCTGTCGCACCGTCGGCCTGTGCCAAGACGGTCTGTTGCAGCAGCCCCTGCAGAAAGCCCCGGCAGCGCATCAGCTGATCCAGTTCGACATATTCATCGGCCTGGTGCGCCTGTTCGATGAAACCGGGACCGATGATCACGGTTGGAACATCTGCGATCTGCGCAAACAGCCCGGCTTCGGTTCCGCCGCTCATCTTCCCGATGTCGGCGTCCGGCAACAGGGTCGCGGCCAGGCGGACCAATGTGTGGTCCGGTTCGATCTCGAATGCCGGATAGTCCGTGTGAAAGGCGAAATCGATGCCGCAATCAGGGCTTACCCGGTGCATCTCGGGAAGCAGGTGGTGCCGTGCATGGTCGTGAACCGTTGTGATGATCTCGTCGAAGCGGGTTCCCGCCTGTCCGCGGATCTCATAGTCAAAGGTGCAAAAATCGGCGACGGTCGCCACGGACTGGCCGCCGCGAATCGGCCCGACATTGATCGTAGGGTAGGGCACTTCGAAAGCCGCGTCAGGCTCACATCGATCCCGGACGAACGCTTGCAGACCGTTGATAAAGGTAATCAGCCGGGCGGCATGACCGATCGCGTTGACGCCTTGCGGCGCAAGCGCCGAATGGATGGCCTTGCCTCGGACCGTCACGGTCTCGGCACGTTTTCCCTTGTGCCCGATGACGATGTTCATGCCGGTCGCCTCACCGACAATGCAGCCGAAAGGGCGCGGAATCCGAGCCATGACACGGCGCAGCATCTGACGCACGCCGACAATGCCGACTTCCTCATCATAGGAGAACGAAAGATGAAGCGGTTTGGCGAGGCGGCTTTTATCGAGCTCGGGCAGCAACGCGAGCACGACGGCGAGGAACCCCTTCATGTCGCACGCTCCGCGCCCGGTCAGCCGCTGGCCCGCCTGTCGCAGCGCATAGGGATCGCCGGACCAGGACTGACCGGCCGTGGGAACCACATCGGTATGTCCTGAAAGAACGATGCCGGGTCGATCGATTGGCCCGAAGGTCGCCCACAAACCGGCTTTCCGGCCGTCGTCTGACGCAAACCGTTCCGTCCTTGCGCCGAGACCGGCCAGATAGGTCTCAAGCCAGTCGATCATCGCCAGATTCGATTTCGCACTGGTCGTGTCGAAGCCGATCAGCGTGCCGAGAAGCGTGACAATGCGCCTGTCCGGATCCAGGTCGGTTGCTTCGGTCGGCGACAGGGCACGTTCTGAAGAAGACATCAGACCGTGTTATCCGCACTTGTGCCGGTGGGTTGGCCGCCGCTTCCAGCCGTCGCCATCGAGCCGATGACCCGGGCTCTCACACGTACCGAATTGCCCGGAAGGTAGGCCAGCGGGATTTCCTCGACATCCGTCAGTTCGAGCGTGGCGGCATTGGCGCCGGCATTGACGGCCCGCTCGCAGGCCCGGCGTTGTGCGTCTTCCAACGCTTCGGCGCGCGATGCATCCTTGTAGATATGATCGACTTCGCCCGCCACCTGTGCGAGTGCGGCCCCTACGGCATTGGCGCATTCGGCATTGGCGACCCGAATCACGTCCGAGGCGCCGCGGAGCGCGTCCGGCACCAGAAATGCGGCGCCGCCCACTGCGACGACGGGCAGGTTGCCCGCCTTGATCTTGACCCGGTCGATGACGTCTTCAAGCATGTTGCGGCAGGTCTCGGCAAACGCGTGGCACACATCAAGCGGGACGACGCCCTGTTCGAGGGCGTGGCCGATTTTCGCCGAACCGCGCGCGACGGCCACGTCGGTGGCCGTCAGGGTCGATCCGCCGAAAACCCGTGCTTTTTGGGCCAATTGATAACCCACCGAGCGCGGACCGACAGCCGATCCGTCTTCGCTGACCAGGCTGCCGCCGCCCAGGCCGATCGACAGGACTTCGGGCATTCTGAACAGCGTGCGGACCTCGCCGATCCGCACGGTCGAATTCGCCTGGCGGGGGAAGCCGTTTTGCAGCAGGCCGACATCCGTCGTCGTGCCGCCGACATCGGCGATGATCGCCTCCTTCAATCCGGACAGAAAGGCGCCGCCGCGCATGGAGTTGGTTGCGCCGCAGGCGAATGAATAGACCGGCTGGCGCACCGTGTCTTCGATGCTGGCGATGGTGCCGTCATTGCGGCTGAAGTAAAGCGGCGCCGCAACGCCCAACTCCCTTGCCGCTGCCACGATGGCGTTGGTCACGCGGCGGGCCAGGTGAACCAGGGCGGCGTTGAGCAGGGCGACATTCTCCCGCTCCAGAAGGCCGATGCGCCCGAGGGCGGATGAACAAGTGATGGACATGTCGGGACAGACTTCGCGAATGATCGCGGCGGCGCGTTCCTCATGCTCCGCATTGACCGGCGAGAAGACGCCGCAAATAGCAATGGAGCGCAATCCCTGATCGCGCATTTGAACCGCCGCATTCCTGATGGCCTCCTCATCGAGCGGAAGGAACGGGCTGCCATCATATTCATGCCCACCCGCCACCGACCAGATGCCGTGGTCTATCGTTTGCCGCAGGTCCTTTGGCCAATCGCAGTATGGCGGTATCGAGCGGGATGCCGGGGTGCCGATACGCAACGCCGCAACGGGCTCCAGTTCGCTACGCTGAACGACCGCGTTGATGAAGTGCGTCGTGCCGACGACGATCGCGTCAAGATTTGACAGCGGCTGTTTGTCGGCCAGCCGGGCCAGCGCCGCGCGCATGCCGGACGTCACGTCATCCGTCGTCGTCACCTTTGCCGAATGGGCAACGCGGCTGCCGTCGAGCAATACGGCGTCGGTATTCGTGCCGCCTACGTCGATACCCACCCGTCTCATTGCGCAAACACCGACTGGAAGGCCATCGGATAGCCGAAGGCTTCGGGACCGACCAGACGAAGCCCTTCCTCTGTCCGGAAGATATCGGGAGGCGGCATTGCGATGACGGCGACACGCTGCCCGTAGCGAATGGCCTCGGTTCCGATCGCCTCTCCGGAGACGGCATCGAGAACGCAGATCAGGTCGGGTGACATGACTTTGGGTTCCTCGTCGATCGACGCGAGCAGCCACTCATTCTGGAAATCGATCTTCATGTTCACTGAGTCAAATTCCTCGCTTCCGCCGATCTTGATCGCGCCGCGCAGGAAGCCATTGGTCGGCGTTCGTTCGACGTCGACGACCTTTCCGTGGAAAAGCAGCACTCCGTTCGTTTCTCCAAGAATAACGGGAACCGGATTATCGTTGTTTCGCTGGGCGTCGCGGACCGCCCGCCCAATGCGGATGGCCGCCGATATCGTCCGCGGAACGCCCCATTGCTTCACATTCCTGCCGTCGCAGGGGGGCAGGCAGATCGAGGCCGTCGATCCGAAAGCGGTGCAGACTTTGCGGCTGATATCTTCCAGCCATTTCCACGAGGTCGCATTTTGAATCACAACTTCCTGACCGCGCGGATCGACGCTCGCGAGCGGGTAGGGCTGCAGTCCGCCGGCGCACAGACCTGTCATCTGGAGCTCCGGATAGGCGCGTCCCATCCAATCGGCATCGATGACGGGGTATTGGAGCCTGGACGCCGCCATCAGCGGATAGAACGCGTTGCCGCCGCCGACTTCCAGCGACATCAGGAAACCGAAGTCACGGCCGAGATAATGCTCAAGCGCCCGCACCGACCGCGCTATGACCTGCGGGTCCTTCATCCGCTCCTGGCCGACGATCGGTGCACCCTGGCTGGCCACGGTTGCGACATGTGCGTCGTCATCGAGTTCGTCCGGGTCGATAAGCGTGACCTCGCATCCGGCCTCGTAGGCCTGACGCATGTTGAGAAGGCCGGGATAGGGGTTGCCGCCGCCGCCGGTGCCTAAAATCCAGGCTCCAACGGCCAGCGCCTCTATGTCTTCAATGTCAAGCTTCTTGGGCATGTGTCTCCAGTATTTGCTGTGGTCTTGTTTTCTTGGCTGCTTCGCGGGGCGCAAAACGGTCGGTTACGGACCATCCAGAACCGATCCGGGGAGGTTCGGCGGTTCGCGGTCCGCCTTTCCGCCCTGCTGCGGTTCGGAGGTCTGGAAGTGGAGCCGCACATGGCGGCCCGAAAACAGCGTCTCGTTGTATTCAATCGGCCTTGCGTCCGCGTCGACATCGATCTTCTGCGAAACCAGAACGGGATCGACGACGTCGATCTCAAGAAGCTGCGCTTCCATCTCCGAGGGCATGCGCGTCGAGACCCAGGTCGATCGGCGCACAAAGTCGGTAATGCCGTATTGCGCATAGACGTCGATCATGTCGGGATTGATCCTGCGCTTGCGCAGCATGTCCGGGAACCGTTTCGCCGGGTGAAACAGACGCCCCACCGATATCGGCACGCTGTCGGCAAACGATACGACCGTCATATGCCAGACGGGGTCCTTGACGGAGATATCCAGAAGGCGTGCGATCTCCGCCGTCGCGGCAATTTTCTCGCCTCCCAGGAACTTGTTGTGCGGCAGGAGACCCTGTTCCCGGACGTTCTTTGCGAACCGTGTGCGCTCGGTGATCGTATGCTGGAGCACTTCCTTGCGCACATAGGCGCCGCGCCCCTGCGACACGTCGATCATCCCCAGTTCGCGAAGCCGGGCCATCGCCTGCCGCACGGTGTGGCGGCTGACGTCGAAACGCGCCATCAGTTCATGTTCCGACGGGATCGGTGCGCCGGGTTCCATCCTGCCGGCGCCGATCTCGTCGCCGATGACCTGGGCTATGTGTCGCCACAATGGCAGTCCGGGCTGTCTTATTGTCACATCATTCATCATTTAAGTCG
This sequence comes from Hoeflea sp., assembly GCF_984452065.1. Lineage (NCBI taxonomy): Bacteria > Pseudomonadati > Pseudomonadota > Alphaproteobacteria > Hyphomicrobiales > Rhizobiaceae > Hoeflea > Hoeflea sp. The sequence continues at coordinate 9,967 of NZ_CFHWAF010000033.1, forward strand.
ATCCGTTGTCATCGCCAATCCTTGCTTGCCGGGCTGTGGGCGGCAGTCAAACCGGATAGGGAATCTGAAATACGATTGTCATAATTCAAGCGTATAACACTTATCCGGTTGTCCGTACAAGATAATTGTGCGATAACTTGTCCGGACATCCAAATAAGTTGATAAAGGTGTTGTCGAGCAATGTCCCCTTCAAACCAGCCAGCCAACGTTCTTATGATTGTTGCGGACCAATGGCGCGGCGACTTCCTTCCAACGGGGCATGGCGGGACGCTCGATCTGCCGAACCTGGCGGCCCTGTGCCGCGAAGGAACGCGCTTCACGCGCCATTTCGCCAATGCAACGCCATGCGGTCCGGCGCGCATGTCTTTGCTGACCGGCCAGTACGCAATGAACCACCGCGTGGTGCAAAACGGCATCGGCCTGGACAGCGGGCGCACCAATCTGGGCGCCGAACTGCGCGCGCATGGACGCCTGGCCGGACTGGTCGGCTACACATCATGGCTACCCGATCCCCGGACCACGTCGCCGATGGACCCCCGCTACGCAATGTACGGCGCGGTCATGCCGGGGTGGACGCCGGTCCGGTCCTTCGAGGAACCCGAATTCGAAGCCTATTTCGGCTATCTGCAATCTGTCGGCTACGACCTGCCGGCCGATCCGTTCGATATCTGGTCGGGGACATATGGGGATGGCATCGTCCGGCCTTCGCCCATCGACAGGGCGCATTCGGACACGGCCTGGCTGACCGATGGCGCGCTGGAGCACATAAAGGGCCGAGGCGGCGAGCCCTGGGTGCTTCAACTGGCCTATTGGCGGCCGCATCCGCCGTTTTCGGCAAGCGCGCCCTATCACCGGTTCATCGCACCCGGCGATGTCGAGGCTCCGGTCAGAGCCGTGAGCGCCGACGAAGAGGCCGGCACGCATCCCTATCTGCGCCATGCGATCGGCAGTGTCGCGGCCGGCGAATATGTGCAGGGTTTTGCGGGTCCCGCGAGCGCCATCGACGTCGATACGGTTCGCGCCATTCGCGCCGTTTATTGCGGTCTGATCAAGGAGATCGACGACCAGATCGGACGTGTCATCGACCACCTCAAGGCAACCGGCCAGTGGGACAGGACACTGATCGTCTTCACCAGCGATCATGGCGAGCTGTTGGGCGACCACTATCTGTTCGGCAAGCAATCCTATTTCGATGCCGCATTCCATACGCCGCTGATCGTCCGCGATCCGCGCGCCCGGGCCGACCCGATGCGCGGCAAGGCGGTCGATGCCTTCACCGAGCATGTCGACCTCATGCCGACAATCCTTGATTGGTTCGGCCAGCCGGTCCCGCGCCAGTGCGACGGCGTCTCGGTTCTTGATCTGCTCGCCGGCCGGCCAGCCGATTGGCGCGACTGTGCGTTCATGGAGTTCGACTTCCGCGATCTGAAGCAGCAATCGCATACGGCGCTGGGGCTCGCACCCGACCAGTGCGGCGCGGCGATCATGCGCGGCGAGCGGTTCAAATATGTGCACTTCGCCGGGCTCGAACCGTTGCTGTTCGACCTGTCGGAAGACCCTTGCGAAACAATCAATCTGGCGGCCGAACCGGAGCACCAGCCAATCCTGTCGGAGTTGCGATCGCGCATGCTGGACTGGCGCCTGATCCATACCGACCGGACACTGACGGGTATTTCCGCCTCGCCACACGGTCTCGTTGGCTCGTTGAATCGCGAGCCCAATCCTTCATCCGATTAATCATAATGTCCAACAGGGAGGTAACGATCATGTTCAACTTGCTCAAAGGGGCGGCCCTGGCGGCTGCGGCTGTGCTCGCATCCGTGCTGCCAGGCACAGCCGAGGACGCGGACAGTCGTCCGGATATCGTCATCGCCGTGCAGCAGAACCCGCCGACGCTGGAGCCTGTCCTGTTCAGCCGCAATGTCTCCCTGCGCGTTCTCTACAACGTGTTCGATTTTCCCATCGATACGGATTTCAAGGCCAATTGGGAACTGAAGCCAGGGCTGGTTACCGCCTGGGAAAGGGTCGATGAAAAGACGCTGGATCTGACACTTCGTGAAGGTGTGATGTTCCATGACGGAACCGAGATGACCGCCGAAGACTTCGTCTTCAGCTTTGGGCCGGAGCGTATGTCGAACGAGGATTCGCCGGGCTATGCGATGACGCGGCCCTATATGGGAACGATCGGTTCGGTCGAGGCAGTGGACACCTACACCGTTCGGGTCACCACGAACGCGCCCGATCCCCTGCTTGAACGCCGCCTCGCGGGCTGGTCCGCGCAAATCGTTTCCAAGGCGGCCCATGAGGCGGCCGGAGACTGGGACACCTGGGCGCTCGCCCCGGTCGGAACGGGGCCGTACAAGGTCGCCGAATTCGCCACCGACGACTTCATCCTGCTGCAAGCGCACGATGACTACTGGGGCGGCAAACCTCCGTTCAAATCGATCCGGTTCCAGGTCGTGCCAGAGCTTTCGGCCCGTATTGCCGGGCTGAGGGCCGGTGATTTCGACATGATCACGGAGATCGCGCCCGACCAGGTGGATGCCATCGACAGCCAGGACGGTCTGCATGTCGTTGGCGGGTCCATCGTCAACCATCGCGTGATCAATATCGGCACCAGGACGGGCTGGCTCGCCGATCCGCGCGTGCGCAAGGCGATGGCTCTTTCCATCGACCGGCAATTGATCGTCGATACGCTTCTGGGCGGACTGGTCGACGTGCCGAACGGCTTTCAGTGGGAAGCCTATGGCGAAAGCTATGTCGCCGATTACCCTGGCGCTGTATTCGATCCGGACGCGGCCCGTGCGCTGCTTGAGGAGGCCGGCTACGACGGCAGTCCGATCACCTACCGCACGCAGGCCGGCTATTACACCGCCGAACTGCTGACCGCGCAGGCGATCGCCGACATGTGGCGTGAGGTGGGCCTCAATGTGGACCTCAAGGTCGTGGATGGCTGGGGCCAGATTTTCGAACAACCGCTCGATGCCGCCTTCAACGGTTCGATCAACATGAACTATCCGGACATGCTGGGCTCCTTGTGGCCGCTCTACGGGCCGACGGGGTTCATCCAGACCCGCGCCGAGGCATGGTCGAACGAGCGGTTCGAAGAGATCGGCCTTGCGCTGGAGACCGAGTTCGATCCGGAAAAGCGGATGGCCCTGCACAGGGAAACGCTAGACATCTTCCACGATATCGACCCGCCGTCGATCGTCCTGCATTCGCTCGGCATGTTCTACGGCAAGCGGGAGAGTCTTGATTGGGAACCCTATCCCTTGCCTTACATGGACCTTCGCGCTCGTAATGTTTCCATGAGCAACTAGGATGGCAAGCCGGGCCGCGGTCGTTGCAGCCGCGGTCCGGTCTATCCGTTCAAGAGCGTGTGCGAGGCGACATTGGCTGGTTCAGACCCCCTTCTTGAGGCGACGAACATATCGATCCGGCTCCGGCAACGGGTGTCGGATCGCTGGCTGGTCGACAGTGTCGGCTTTGAACTGAACAAGGGCGAGGTTCTCGGATTGGTCGGTGAGTCGGGAAGCGGCAAGACACTGAGCACCCTTGCGCTCCTGGGACTTGCCGGCGCGCGCCTGGACGTGATCGGCGAACTGCGGTTCGACGGTGAATGTTTCGACCTGTCGGCGCCGGACCGGCTCCGGCCGCTGAGGGGCGCCCGTATCGGCATGATTTTCCAGGACCCGCGCCTGTCGCTCAATCCGGTCCGAACCATTGCCGGCCATTTCAGGGAGCTCTGGCCGGGGCGCCACGGGTCCGGGCGGTCGGCACGGCAGCGCTCCGCAGATCTGCTGCATTCGGTCGGCATCTCCGACCCGGACCGGCGGCTGCGGCAATATCCGCATGAGCTTTCGGGCGGCATGTGCCAGAGGGTGATGATCGCGCTCGCGCTGGCGACCGAACCCACGCTGCTGATTGCCGACGAGCCGACAACGGCGCTCGATACGACCGTTCAGGCGCAGATTCTCGATCTGATCGACACATTGCGTCGCGAGCGCGGGCTGTCGGTCATCATGATCAGCCATGACCTCGCCGTCATCTCGGAGATCGCCGACCGGGTCGCCGTGATGCGGCATGGCCGAATGGTCGAGACCGGCTCGCAGACGGCGATCTTCAACAATGCGCAATCAGCCTATACGCGGTCCCTCGTCGGGTTTGCCAGCAAGTCCTCGCTCGGTCTGGAGGGCGCGTTGTGAACGAGATCGGAACCCTGCATGACGCCGAATTGACGTTGCCGGGCGCCGGGCCGGTGCTTGAGATCGAGCGCGCGAGCAAAACCTTCCGGTTCAAGCATGGCAGGTTTGGCCGAAGCACAAGGCTTGTCGCGGTGCGCGAGGCGTCCCTCAGGATCTTTCCCGGCCAGACGGTGGCGATCATCGGCGAAAGCGGGTGCGGGAAGTCGACCCTGGGCCGCCTGGCGACCGGCGAACTGCTGCCCGACGACGGCTCCGTCATGATTGCGGGCCGACCCGTTCAGGCCCTTGAAAGGGCGGAGAAAGCCCGGCTGGTGCAGCCCATTCCGCAGGATCCCAAGGCCGCGCTGGATCCCCGATGGACCATCGGGCGCAGCCTGGCGGAGCCTCTGCGCCTGCATCGCATCTGTTTGAACGGTGAGATCGCCGCGGCGGTCGAGGCCGCGTTGGCAAGGGTCGGATTGGGCAAGGAAATCGCCGCGCGTTTCCCGCGCGAGGTTTCCGGTGGTGAGGCACAGCGCGTTGTCATTGCACGCGCGCTTCTTCTTTCTCCCAAAGTGCTCGTTTGCGACGAAGCCGTGTCCGCGCTGGATGCGGCGGTTCAGTCCGAAATCATCGACCTGTTGCTGACGATCCAGAAGCGCGAGCAAACGGCTTTGGTTTTCATCAGCCACGATCTGAAGCTGGTCGGCAGGATCGCCGACCGGATCGAGATCATGTATCTGGGGGAGGTCGTTGAATCGCTTCCCGCCGGAGGATTGGGCAGGCCGGACCGGCACCCCTACACCAGCGCGCTGACGAGGGCGATGCCGCGCATCGGGCGCGGGCCGCGCGACCGAAAGCGCGCAACGCTGGCCGGCGAAGTGCCGAGCCCGATCGAACGGCCCGCCGGCTGCGTCTTCCACCCGCGCTGCTCTCACGCCGTGGAACGATGCCGCACAATCGTCCCGCCGTCCGTCGAGGTGGTGCCGGGCCATTGCATGAAGTGTCATCTGGCCGGCACGATCGCCCTGCAAACAGAACGCGGGGGCGTTGCGCCATGATCGGCTTCGTCGTCGGCAAGCTGTTTCGCGCCGTGATGGCGCTACTCATTCTGGTGACGTTGACCTTCGTCGTCCTGCGCTCCGCAGGCGATCCCGCGGACACGTTTCTTCCGCCCAACGCCACTCAACTGGAGGTCGACAACTTCCGTGCCGCCTGGGGCCTTGACCGGCCGCTTCCCGTCCAGCTCGGCGCCTATCTGGGCAACATCGCCAGGGGCGATCTCGGCCGCTCGTTTCAGGACGGCCGGCCCGTCACCGTCGTGATCGGCGAACGCATCCCCGCCACCCTGACGCTGCTCGGCCTGGCCTTTTTGATCATGATCGCGCTCGGCATACCGCTGGGCGTCCTTGCCGCGCTCAATCACGGCACGCTGATCGACCGGGCGATCATGGTGATCAGCGTGATCGGCTACAGTCTGCCGAACTTCTTTCTGGGCGTGCTTCTGATTCTGGTTTTCGCGGTCAATCTTCGCTGGCTGCCCAGCACCGGAAACAGCGGCGCCGCGGCCCTGATCATGCCGGTCATCACGATCGGCACCACGGGCTCGGCGATTATCACCCGCTTCGTGCGTGCGGCTGTTCTGGATGTGCTTGCCAAACCACACGTCCGCGCCGCCAGGGCAAGGGGGCTTCGCGCTCTGCCCGTCATCATCGGCCATGTCCTGCCCAACGCCGCCATTCCCACGGTCACGCTCATCGGCTTCCTCCTTGGCGGTCTCATCGCGGGTGGCGTGATCACCGAAACCGTGTTTGCCTGGCCCGGAATCGGCCGCTTGACGGTGACCGCCGCGGCAAACCGCGATCTGGCCGTTGTCCAGGGTATCGTTCTCCTGATCGGCGCAAGCATGGTCATCGCCAATCTCACCGTGGACCTGCTCTATGGCTGGCTGGATCCGCGCATCCGGATCGGCGGCAGGGAGCGCTGAATCATGTCTGAACTGTCGTCTCCGGATCATTCGACCACGCACTCCAGGCCGGAAGTGCGCATTCCGGCAATGGTGATGATTGCCTTTGTCTGGATCGGCCTGTTGCTGATTGTGGTGATCTTTGCCGACCTGCTGACGCCGCACGATGTGATGCGCAGCGACCTGAGAGCAAGATTGCAGCCGCCGCTCCTGTTCGGCGGAACGTGGGCGCACCCGCTTGGAACCGACGAACTGGGGCGGGATATGTTCAGTCGGCTCCTGATCTCGATCCGGGTCAGCATGCTGGTGGCCTTTGCGGGAACGGTCATCGGCGCCGTTCTGGGCACGCTGTTGGGGATGCTCGCGGCCGCGCGCGGCGGTTTCACCGACGACGTCATCATGATGCTGGTCGATGTGCAGGCAGCACTGCCCTTCATCATCCTGGCGCTTGCCGTCATCGCCTTCCTCGGCGGCGGCCTGACGCTGTTTGTCATCGTGGTCGGACTATACGGCTGGGAGCGCTATGCCCGGATCGCGCGCGGCCTGACGCTGGCGGCCCGCGAGGACGGCTACGCGGTGGCCACGGCCAATCTGGGCGCCGGCGCCGTGCGCATCTATCTCGTCCACATATTGCCGAACATCATCAGTGCCCTCGTCGTCGCCTTCACGGTCAATTTTCCCGAGACGATGCTGCTCGAGACCTCGCTGAGCTTCCTCGGGCTTGGCATTCAACCGCCCTCGACGAGCCTCGGCACCATGCTCGGCGACGGCCGCGATTATCTCACAACCGCATGGTGGATCGCTGTCGCGCCGGGGGTCGTCATCGCGCTCACGGGCATTGCCGTCAGCGTCATCGGCGACTGGCTGCGCGATCTGTTCGACCCAAGCGCCACAGGGGCTGTTGGCGGCCGGTAGCCGAGCCTGTTTCTGATGCCTGCAAGTACGGGCGGCAGCGTTGTTTGGCCAAATTGGAATGGGTAGTGTTGAAGGAAATTTGATCGGTGGCGATGGTGATTTCAATCGGCATCCGCCAGCCGGCGCTGTCATTTGGAGGAGGTCGGATGTTCGAGGCCGAGGCCAATTGGATCAAGCTCGACGATCATGCCGCTGCTTGGAAAAGGCCCTGCTGCTGACGACGGTTGCGAGCCCCTGCAACCAGTTTTTCTTAATAAAATCAATATATTGAAGCGAATTTGATGCCGGTTGGATTTGATATGAAATCCGATCCGGAATCATATCGGAATCAAATGGGCGGAAACCATGGCGTATTCTGGCGTGGAAGTCGTGGTTCCGGTGAACCTTTGATAAGGAAGGAAGGAACGCCCGAAGCGCAAGCGCAAGGCCATCAGAGACAAGACCGGCAGTCTATGGCCTTCATGGCGATTAAGTCTCAGCCTTTAGAAAATCGACAAATGCTCGAACCCTTGGGATGTTCTGGCGATGGGGAAGAACGAGTGCTGTGAGGGGTTTGGGGTCATTGTCATGGTTATCGGCGAACAACTCGATCAAACGGCCCTCCGACAAGGCCGCTTCGCCAAGGAAATCGCCAAGGCGGATGATGCCGGCCCCCTCTATTGCCAGGTGAAGCAAGACGTCCGCGCTGTCGGAAGAGACGGGACCACTTACCTTGATGTCCTTTCGCTGCCCATCTTCCAGCATTGGCCAGATGGCTTGTCTAGCAAAGCCAGTAAGCAAGAGGCAGGAGTGGCGACGAAGGTCATCGGGCGTTGTCGGCTGACCGTTGTCAACGAGATACTGGGGGCTGGCTGCGATGATCCTGCGAACGGTTCCAAGCCGAACCGCAACCAGATCGCTGTCGGTGAGTTCGCCAACCCTGATGGTAACGTCCATCTGCTCCCGGATCGGATCAATGCGGTTATCGGAAACCGACACTTCGACAGTGATGTCCGGGAATTTGTCGATGAAGCGCGGCAGAAGGAAGGCGAGTTTGTGACGAGCAAAAGCTGTCCCGCAATTGACGCGCAGATGTCCCCGGGGTTTGCCTGTTGCCAACGACAGGTCAGCTTCAACCAACTCCTCCAGTTCCAGGAAGCGCTGGGCGTGAGCTAGAAAGATCTCGCCCTCGGGTGTCAGTGAGAGTTTGCGTGTCGTTCGATACAAGAGCTTGACACCAAGACGATCCTCCATCCGGGAAATCAGTTTCGACACACCTGACGGCGTGTATCCGGTCTCCTCGGCAGCCGCCGCAAAGGACCCGAGCTCGACTAGACGAATGAATGTCGAGATGTCTGGTGTCAGCGATGGCTTCATTCGTGAACGATTGTCAGGACAGTATTCATTTAATCACGATTTTCCTGCTTCAAACCCCGATTTAGATAGACTTAGGGCGCCTCGGTATGATCTCCAATATCTTCAGGTTCCCTGATCCTCGCCGAGCAATTGGCCAGAAAGCTTGACTGGAGGACTTATGGAAACCGCCCGATGCTCTAGCGCCAGGGAATACGGCCATTGCGAACAGGCCTGTGGTGGCGACTACGTTATCCGTACAAACGCATCCCGCCTCTCCGTTGATCATGTCTGTGCCCTGGCAAAAGAAGAAATCCGCGTAATTCACGTTGAGGCGTTTGCGAACGAGAGCGCCTGTAACGTTATCTCGACTGGTCAAGTCGACCTCGGCTTCAAGCCTTACATCAACGTCGATCAGGTTCGGCGTATCGGCATGGCCTACTACGAAACCGAGAACCAGCGCGCTCTGATCGACCATTACTTTGCGGTGGCACGGGAAAACCAGATTGCTTTCCGCGAGGCTTGTCAACCGGTCGGATCACCTCTCGATACCTTGCGCTGCCTGCTCGATGAAATCTGGCCAGTTGGTGCGAACTTGCAGATGCTTTTCGGGAAAAAGATGTTTGTCGG
>NZ_CFHWAF010000033.1:19003-36157 GCF_984452065.1 Hoeflea sp.
CTCGCATGGTGGAGCCGGATACGACGTTTCTCGCCCATCACGACATCTTTTCTGAAGACGCACCAGGATTGGAAGAGGCGGAGTCGCTTCTCGCGCAGTTCGCGGCGAACATCTACTTCCAAGTGCCCAACAAAGGTGGCGAGTTGCTCATGTGGCACCGCAGTATGAGCACCGAAGAGTTCGACGAGAAACGCAAAGGGCAATATGGCATCGAAATCGATGATCTCCCTCCACCCGATGTGGTGGTGAAGCCTGGCCGCGGCGACCTTCTGATCTTCGATTCTCGCAAGATCCACGCAGTTGCGTCACCGCGCGACCAGGCACGTGTCGCCGTTTCTTTCTTCATTGGCTATCGCGGAGACGATCAGCCCCTAACCTACTGGAGCTAAACGATATGCTTGATGCAAAGAGAGCCGAGGTGCGATCTGCCGACAAGCTGACAAAAGAGGATCTGGACGCACTGATCAGCCATGAAATCCAGGTGCTTCGGATTCCATACTTCGTCCCGCAGTCAACCTGCCGCGAGATTTCTTCGGGACTCAAATCAACTGGTTATCATGACTATCGGAACGCCCCGCAGGTTGGAAGGATCGGGATGTCGTATTTTGAAACCGCCCGCGATCCAGAGATTGTGGATCATTATTTCAGGACGGCGCTCGACAATATTGATCTCCTGCGCAGCGCCTGTGCGCCGTACGCGTGCCCCATAGACACCTTTCGCTGCCTTTTGGACGAGATCTGGAATCGCGGATGCACCCTGCAGACGCTCTACGGAAAGAAGATGTTTGTCGGGCTGTCACGAAGCATGAAGCCTGGCGTTCCATTGAAAGCTCACCATGACATGTTCGGCCGTCACGCGCCGGATACACCGGAAGCCGCTTCACTGATCAGCCAGTTTGGCGTCAACGTCTATGTGGATGTGCCTGAGGTCGGTGGCGAGTTGGCGATGTGGAACACCGAGATCTCGGACGAAGAGTTTCTTGAACAGCGGGGAGACGACTACGCTATTCCTCTTGAGCAACTCGGCGCCCACGACTTTTCGGTTAAACCCAAGGTCGGCGACCTTATCTTGTTCAACGCCCGGAAGCTGCATGCCGTGCTGTCAGGCAAGGGCACGGACCGCCTGACCTTATCGACCTTCCTCGGGTTTCGTGGCGAAGCGGAGCCGCTGACCGTATGGAGTTGAAGACCGATACATCGCCACCCCAAGGTCGCATTCTTGTATTTCTGCTGACTGTTTTTGCCGCCGGGTATCTCCTCTCCTCCCTCCTGCGCGGTGTTACCGCCGCCTTGGCGCCAATCTTCACGCAGGAGTTTTCGGTTTCACCAGCGCAATTAGGTCTGCTGGCGGGATCGTATTTTGCATCTTTTGCGCTGTTGCAGCTCCCGATGGGAATGTTCCTCGACCGGTATGGCGTTCGTGCCGTGATGGTCGTGTCGCTGACCATAGCGACCCTATCGTGTTTCGCATTTGCCGCTGCACTCTCCTTTCCGGGCCTGTTCTGGGCACGGCTTTTGAGCGGGGTCGGGGTGAGCGCCTGTCTAATCGCGCCCCTGACGGCTGCTCGCCTCTGGACCCCGGCGCCGATGCAACAGCGGATCAATTCCTGGATGCTGATGGCCGGTGCGCTCGGCCTAGTCTTGGGGACATTGCCGTCAGAGAGCGTTGCGACCGCATATGGCTGGCGTCCGCTTTTCATGGCGTTGGGTGTCCTTTTCGGCGCGGTCGCGGGACTCATTGCCCTATATGCCCCAAGGCACACTCGATCCAACGAGCAAGGGACAACAGGAATTGTAAGTGGCTATGCGCAAGTGGTTCGCGCGCCTTACACATGGAAGATCGGAGCGCTGGGCTTGCTCAATTATGCCATCCTGGTTGCGGTACAGACCTTATGGGTCGGGCCTTGGCTTACGGAAGTAACCGGGGAGACGACGCGCGGAGCATCGATGGGCCTGCTATGGATCAACATCATCATGCTGGTGGTGTTTTTGGTCATGGGCTATCTGAGTCCTTACATCATCCGGTCACCGGATGATGCCGAGACTCTTCTCCGCCGATTTACGCCATTCAGCATCGCAATGCTGGTATGGATCACGACAATGGGCTCGTCCGCACAGTGGTACCACTTTGCAGCCTTCTGTGCCGCGGCATGGCCGCTATCCGTGACTCACCCCTTGGTTGGCCAGCGCTTTGATCCGGCAGAGGCCGGCAGGGCCATTGCTTTTTTCAACCTGCTGCTCTTTGTCGGTGTGTTTCTTTGGCAATGGGGTTTTGGCGTTCTGGTTTCGGAACTGGGGGGCCGGTATGGCACAGAAGCGGCATACCAGCTCGCCTTGGCTGCACTCGCTCTGCTCTCTGTCATCGGTTACGGGATTTTTGTTGGGCTGTTTCGCAACACGCCAAAGGCCGTGCGGACTTCAGTTGCCTATGAAAAAGAGCATCAACCTTAGGTCGGACGAGGCTGCGGCAACAGTAGAAGACTACGCAAAGAAATCAAATGGGCGTGGAGAGCTTTTGTATCAACGGGGAATGGATGTTTGGATGGATGATGACAATTGCCAAAAAGCGGCCCGGACAGATGTTCCGGGCCGCTTTTTGCGTTTGGATAACGCAGTGGCCGCGTTGCGGAATGGATTTGACCTCAACCTGCTGTGCACGGCAGGCTGGCTGCGACACAGTATGAGGTGGTTGCCATGGACGCGCGCGAAAAACGGTCGGTTGAGAACCTTGTCCTCGCCATCGTGCGTACCGAACTTGCGAACAGGCGCACACTTCTGTCCTACCTCAACACATCGATCGCGCTGTTCGTCTCCGGCGCCGGCCTGTTGAAACTCAGCGGGAGCCTTTGGCTTGAGTGGATCGGCATCCTGCTCATGCCCGTTTCTATGGTCGTGGCCGCGATCGGCGTTATCGATTATGCGGTGCTGAGGCGCAGCATCGAGAATGAAAGGGAAAGAGCCGCCGCCGAAGACATCGATGCCTGACGGCATCGGATACGAGGCTGTCGGCGACGGCCCCGGGCGGCACGCGCCGTGCCGCCTTTTATGCTGGCCGGGCAATTGATCCGGCCAAACGCGACCGGCATGCGCAGGTGATCTGCGCTGCCGCTTGTCTTTTCGGAGCGGTGTGCGGACAACCGATATGGAAGTTTGCCTGAAGTCGGGCGTTTCGCCCCATCGGATATGACGGCAAACGGTCTTCGGCGACTTTGTCCGCGCCTGCGATGCATATATCGTAAGATCAATCGCCGGTTGCAAATTACAAACCGGTAATGCGATAAATATTCAATATTTTTCAGATATTTATGGGGCATCACAATCGCGAGAGCGGGTTGCCGCGCGATCGTATCGATGTCTTCAGGACGGCCCTACCGATCGGCGCGAAGTAGCCGAGCTGCGGCTATGCGACGCGCAGTTTGCAACCGATAGGGGGCCTGTCATGGAGACTTCAAAGGCGTCGGCCTACGATCTGATTTCCCGTTTCAATCACTGGGTCATCGCCCTTGCCATGATCGGTTCTAAAATGCAAGTTTGTTATTGCCGCTGCAACGATGGCGCTTTCAGCATCATCAGCCGCTATTGGGGAGCGGATATTCCAAAGCTGACTTAATTCTTCACGGGCTCAAAACGGATGTTTAAAAATTTTGGGTGGCGACTGCTTTCCAACAGCATCGGGATTCGCATTAACTTCGCCATTGCCGCCATCAGTGGTATGGCGGCAATCGGTATGGGTCTGGCGATATTCGCCTTTACTTCAAGCGAAACCAGGTTCAACGGGTTTAATTCGCGGCAGGTACCGGCCCTGGTCAATGCCGGGCAGTTGGCGATCAAGTCGACCGAAATGACCGTTGCCGTATCTGAACTCGTGGCGGCGGATAACGAAGATGACCGAAGTCGCGCATATGCAGACCTTTCGCGTTCTGTAGCCCAGATCGAAGAAAAACGTCTACAACTGCAGGACTATGTCGACGCCAGTCGCATGGAAGCTCTTGGTCGGGCGAATGAAAGGTTCGACCAACTCCTGTCTTCCCTGAATGAGCAAACCGCAGCAAACATTCGTTACCAGGAAGAGGGGGCAAAACGTCTAGGCCTGCTTTTCGGCGACGTTGAAAAAATGACCGGCGATTTGAATCCGGTTATCGACGATTTGTATTTCGAACTGGTCCTGTCCGCAGAAGATGCCGCACAAACTGCGGCAGACGCCGTAACGAAACTCATCAGCGAAGATGTCACAAGCTTCCAGCTTCTGTTGACGCTGCGCAATGATTTGAACGCAACCTTTACCGCGATTTCCACCCTGTTTGCATCCAGGGATCCGAATTTGACGATCGTGGCAAATGAAAATCTTGTTTCCGCCGCCGGGAAGCTGGAGCGATCCATGGAGGGGCTTCATGCACTTCCAGCATATGAAGACTTGAAAACTGAACTCGGCCTTTTTGATGGGTTGCCGGCGGAAGCAATGGCAATGCGTGAGGCATCGACATTTTCCGCCACCGCCGATGCGACAGTGCAGTTTCTGGATCTTCTTGAAGAACTCGGCACGAGCCTGGACGAACGCCTGGTTTCTGAAATCGACGACAAATTGTTCGAAATGACGATCAATGCGCAGGAGACCGTTGAAACAAACGGCAAGGTGATATCCAACCTCGTCAATGTTGAGGTGGACAGGTTTCGTTCAATCCTTGAAGCGCTTGCCGTCATTCGTGAAATCACGGCGAATTTGGTCCAGGGCGCGCTATCTGAAGACGTCCATTTGCTGCCACCGATACAGGATAAGATCCTGTCGAACATGAGTTTGCTTCGTGAAGCGAGCGAACGCATAGACGTTGAGTCTATCAAAGACGCCTATGAACGCTTTGGTCAGTATTCTGCTCCCGAAACAGGCATTATCGCAGACCGTTTAAATTCTCTTGAGAACAATGCGAGCGTAAAAGAGGTCGTCGAAGACGTTTTCGTCACCTCGCGCGCCATTGACACACAAATAAACTCCATCCTTTCAGAAAACCAAATGGATGTAGCGGCGATTTCAGAGGAGTTTGCTGAATCACTTAACACGATGAAGTGGTCCCTGATCCTGTTTACTGCAGCATTGATCGGGCTCGCTTTATTGATCGCATGGTGGGTTGTCAGCAGAAATACTGTACGCCCGCTGGTGAATCTGATCGGAGTAACTCGGCAGATAGCGGAAGGCAGGCTTCATGCCGAAATCACCCAGCAGGACAGAAAGGACGAGATCGGCCAGTTGGCCAAAGCCCTCGATACGTTCCAGCAAGCCGCCGAGGAACGGATAGAGCTTGAGCAACGAAACGAAGCTGGCAGAAGACAGCAGGAAGAGGAACGCGCAACTCGTCAGGCGGAAAAAGAGCGTGAAGCAGCTCAAATGGAGGCAGTCGTCGACCATCTCGGTGGAGCCTTGCAACGTCTTTCCAGCGGCGATCTGACAGTGGAAATTTGCGAGAAGTTCCCCGATGAACTGGAAGTATTACGCACGGACTTCAATTCATCGGTCAAGCACCTCCTCGGCGTCATGTCCGAGATTTCGGCCGTGTCCAATTCCATCAATAACAACTCGTCCGAAATCAGTGTTGCCACGATGGAGTTGTCGAAGCGCACGGAGACTCAAGCCAGTACACTGGTAGAGACATCGTCGTCACTTGAACAGATTTCTCATGCAGTTCGTGGCACGACATCAAGCACGGCTGATGCGGGCCGAAATGCGGAAGAGACACGAAAGAACTCTGACAGGTACTCTGTTGTCGTGACGCAGGCGGTTGATGCAATGGGACGCATCGAAAGCGCCTCCAGCGATATATCCAGCATCATCAACGTTATTGATGACATTGCCTACCAGACAAATCTGTTGGCGCTCAATGCCGGTGTCGAAGCTGCGCGAGCCGGTGACGCAGGAAGGGGATTTGCGGTTGTTGCCGAAGAGGTAAGGGCACTGGCGCAGCGTTCGGCTGATGCCGCCCGGGAAATCAAGCAGTTGATTGAGGCTTCCGAACGGGAGGTCAAGGAAGGTGCACGTCTTGTGCAGGAAACCGGCGAAGGTCTTGTGCAGATTTCCGAGCATATCAAGGAAGTGGATGGTCAAATCCAGCACATCTCAGCCGGCGCACAAGAGCAGCTTGGTGGCGTGGAACAGATTGCGGCCGCTGTGCAACACCTGGACAAAGTCACTCAAAACAATGCGAGTATGGCTGAGGAGACCACAGCCACATCGCAACAATTGGCAGATTCAGCCAGCAAGCTTGTCGGCCTGATGGACCATTTTCGTTTTGAAGGCGGACGTTCCGCGAAACCAGCAGATCACTCCGATGCGCAAAAAATCGTGTCGTGAGACAGGGCGGCATTATTCAAGCGGCGGCTTTCAGGATAGTACAGGCGGATGCATTGTGCCTTCGGCGCTCTATTGAGAGACCCGGACCACAAGCTTGCCGAAGTTCTTTCCCTCCAGCATGCCGATGAAGGCTGCGGGGGCCTTCTCCAGCCCGTCAACCACGTCCTCGCGGTATTTGATCTTGCCCTCGGCCAGCCAGCCGGCCATGTCCCTGACGAAGTCGCGATACCGGGTCTCGTAGTGATCGAAGATGATGAAGCCCTGCATCTTGATGCGTTTGACGAGCAGCATTCCGACCAGCGCCGGACTGCGGTCCGGCCCCTCCGGCAGGCTCGTTGCGTTGTAGCTGGCGATCCGGCCGCAGACCGGGATGCGGGCATGAACGTTGAGCAGCGGCAGAACGGCATCGAAGACCGCCCCGCCGACATTTTCGAAATAGACATCCACGCCATCGGGGCACGCCGCCGCCAGCTTTTCTTTGAGGTCTGCCTCATGACGGTCGATGCAGGCATCGAAACCGAGTTCCTCGACCGCGTAGCGGCATTTCTCGCTGCCGCCGGCAACGCCGACAACCCGGCATCCCTTCAGTTTGGCGATCTGGCCGACTGCCGAACCGACAGCACCCGTTGCTGCCGAGACGACCACCGTTTCGCCGGCCTTCGGCTCGCCGATGTCCAGCAAGCCGACATAGGCGGTAAATCCGGGCATGCCCATGACACCGAGCGCCAGGGACGGCTGCGGCATCTCCTTGTCGAGCCTGGCGAGCCCGGTTCCGTCCGATACGGCATAGTCCTGCCAGCCGCTTGTGCTGAGCACCAGATCGCCAACGGCATATTTCGGATTGTTCGATTCCTCCACGCGGGTCACCGTTCCGCCGGTCATGACGTCGTCGATGTTGACCGGCGGGGCATAGGACGGCGCGTCATTCATGCGGCCGCGCATATAGGGATCCAGTGAAAGATAAAGCGTGCGCAGAAGAACCTCGCCGTCTTTCGGCCGGGGTATTTCCGTTTCCTCGAGCCGGAAGTTGCCGGGGGTCGGAAACCCCGTGGGGCGGGAGGCAAGGACGATGCGGCGGTTTTTGTCGGTCATGGATTTTCCTCCGTTGACTGTGATTCGGCGGCATTCGGCCGGATTTTCGACGATGCTCCAGTAGACCAGTCGTCTATCTCGATAAAGCTATTATATTTCAGCGCTTTGGTGATGTGGTGTTTCCTTGAATGTACTCGTGTTAGCGGATCTGCAGCATCTGCCGCGTCGCCAGAAGCGCGTTCTTGAATGCATGGGTATCGTGGCGCAGCTTGGTCATCAGTGTCGCGCCCAGCCAGAGATCGTAGAGCGCCAGCGCCGCCTGCACCGGTTTCATGGTCTCCGGCAATGAGCCGTCGCGAATGCCCTCCATGAGGCATTGCGCCAGCCGGGTCACAATACGTTCCGTGCCCTCGTGGAGGATTTCCCGCATGTTCTCCGAAAGGTCCGAGACCTCGGCGCCAAGCTTGACGACCAGACATCGTGTGCCGAATTCAAAAGACTCCTGAGACTCCGTCCACAATGTCCAGTAACGCATGAGGCGTTCAGCCGCACTGCGCCCGTCAGGCCTCAGAATCCGGTCCATTCGCTCCAGATAACGCTTGAAATAATCCTCCAGGAGCGCTTCGCCGAAACTCTCCTTTGAACGGAAGTAATGATAGAAGGAGCCCTTGGGAACGCCGGCCACGGAAAGCAGTTCGGACAGGCCGACGGCGGTGAAGCCTTTTCCGAGGATCACCTCGCGGCTGGAATCGAGAATATGCTGACGTGTGTTCCCTTGAGCGGCCATGGCACATTCCTAGAATCAATTAGACCAGTCGTCTAGTCCCGTCCCCTGAAGCCCGAAATTGAGTAAAACAAACTGTGCGGATGACTGAAAATCGGTATTTGTCAGCATCCCTGTCGGATTTCAGCTCTATCCGTGCTTCAAACCGCCCGAGTCGCACAGGAAGCGGACGATTTCGTCCACCCCGTCGCCGTGGCGTAAATCGGTAAAGACAGTCGGGCGGCCTTGCCGGCCGGCGTCGGCGTCCCGGGCCATGACGTCAAGGTCCGCGCTCACATGGGGGGCAAGATCGGCCTTGTTGATGATCAGGAGGTCCGAGCGCGTGATCGCCGGTCCGCCCTTGCGGGGGATTTCCTCGCCCTGGCATACGGAGATCACATAGAGCGTCAGGTCGGCCAGGTCGGGTGAGAAGGTCGCGGCCAGATTGTCGCCGCCGGATTCGATGAACACAATGTCGAGATCGGCATGCCGGCTTGCGAGTTCGTCGATGGCGGCAAGGTTGATGGATGCGTCTTCGCGAATGGCCGTGTGCGGACAGCCGCCGGTCTCGACACCGACAATGCGGTCCGACGACAGCGCCTGCATACGCACCAGCGCCTCGGCATCCTCACGCGTGTAGATGTCGTTCGTGACCACACCGACCGACCAGTGCCCGCGCATCGTCTTGCAGAGCTTTTCGGTCAGGGTCGTCTTGCCGGACCCGACCGGACCGCCGATGCCGACACGCAAAGGGCCGTTTGAAGTCATGATCGGAAGATCCTCGAATGTTGCGTTTCGTGGTTCATGGCGACGATCTCCGCCAGGAAGGTGGCGCTGCCGAGATCGTCCAGTGTGGCCGATGCCGCCCGTCTGCCGGTTTCTGCGAGAACCGGCTCCAGGGCTGAAAGGACATTTACGCCCTGTTTTTGTCCGATCGATGTCAGCCGCAAGGCGGCCTGGATCAGGTTTGCGGTGAACGCGTGGAGATAGGCCGTGATCGTCGCTTCAAGGGCAATATCGTGCACACCGGCCAGCGCTCCGACCGCGACGGGCAGGGGACAATCGGAGTCAAGGTTCAGGGGAGCCGGCGCGGGCCATGCCTCAGCCGCCTCGAGGAAGGCGGCCCCCTGTTTTACCGTCTCCAGATGGCGCTCGCTCGAGCCGGCGAGCGCTTCACCAAGTGCGCGCAGTTCTTCGAGATCCTGTTTTGCCCTGGCGCGCCGCCAGCTTTCGGCGACGAGTACCGCGTCATTCCAGGCCGAACCCAGTTCCAGGAGATCACGGAGCCAGGCTTCGAGACTGTCCGCATCTGCAACGCGGCCGTCATGAACCGCATATTCCAGCCCGTGGCTGTAGGAAAAGGCGCCGACCGGAAAACTCGGCGACAGCCAGCTCATCAAACGCAGGAGCGACCGGCCGGACAGGGATTCAGTCATGATGGTGCCCGTGTGCGCCGGAATAGGCGCCGCCTTCCGGATCGAAAGGCGCTTCGATGTCCTCAACCTCAGCGCCCAGGCCCTCAAGCATTGTGCGCATGGTGTGATCCCGGCGGATCAGGATGGATGCGTCGCTGATTGCCGAAGGGCAATGGCGATTGCCCAGATGCCAGGCAAGCTGCAACAAATGCAGCCTGTCCTTCGCCGTCACGCGATAGAGCGGTTCCGGCTCCGCCTGCACTTCGATGATACGGCCGTCGCTCAACAATAGACCGTCGCCGTGGCGCAGCAGCCGCGCCTCGGGCAGATCCAGCAGGAAGCCGATGCCGTTGTCGGAGGTCATGGCGATGCGCCGGCGGTGTCTGCCGGTCTCATCCAGAGTGATGGTCCCGGCCAGTTTCTCGGGATCGACGGGAACGATCCGGCTGACGGTGGGTTGCGTCAAAACAGGAAATACCTTTGCGCCATGGATACGGTCTCCGCCGGATCGCAGGTGAGCAGCTCTCCGTCGGCGCGCACCTCGTAGGTTTCGGGGTCGACCTCGATGTCCGGGACGGCCGCGTTGAGCTTCATCGAGTGTTTTCCGATGCCGCCCCGGGTGTTTTGAACGGCGAGCATCTGTTTTTCCGTTCCGAGCCTTTGCCTCAGATCCGAGGAGGCCGCGGCGCCCGAGACGAAGACGACGGATGCGTTTGTCCGCGCTTTGCCGTAGGTGCCGAACATGTGCCTGTAGTGCACCGGCTGCGGCGTCGGAATGGACGCGTTCGGATCGCCCATCGGCGCGGCGGCGATCGTGCCGCCGATGAGAACCATGTCCGGTTTGACGCCGAAGAATGCCGGGTCCCAGACGACGATATCCGCCCGTTTGCCGGGCTCGAGCGATCCGATATGGGCGGAGATGCCGTGGGCGATCGCCGGGTTGATCGTGTATTTGGCGATATATCTGCGAACGCGGAAATTGTCGCTCTCGCCGGTTTCCTCCGGCAGCCTGCCGCGCTGGCGTTTCATCTTGTCGGCCGTCTGCCATGTGCGGATCAGGACCTCGCCGACGCGGCCCATGGCCTGGCTGTCCGAGGCGATGATGGACAAGGCGCCGAGATCGTGGAGAATATCCTCCGCCGCGATGGTCTCGGGCCGGATCCGGCTTTCCGCGAAGGCGATATCCTCCGGGATATTGTCGTCCAGATGGTGGCAGACCATCAGCATGTCGAGGTGCTCGGCCGCGGTGTTTATCGTGCCCGGAAGCGTCGGATTGGTCGACGAGGGCAGGATGTTGTCGAGGCCGCAGACCTTGATGATGTCAGGCGCGTGGCCGCCGCCTGCGCCTTCGGTGTGGAAGGCGTGGATCGTGCGCCCGTCGATGGCTGCGATGGTGTTTTCGACGAAGCCGCTCTCGTTGAGCGTATCCGTGTGGATCATCACCTGCACGTCCATCGCATCGGCGACGGAAAGGCATGTGTCGATGGCGGCCGGTGTCGTGCCCCAGTCTTCATGCAGTTTCAGTGCAGCGGCGCCGGCATTGACCATCTCTTCAAGCGCGGCGGGTTTGGATGCATTGCCCTTGCCGGCAAAGGCAAGGTTCATCGGGAAGGCGTCGGCTGCCTGGATCATCCGGCCGATGTGCCAGGGCCCGGGCGTGCAGGTTGTCGCCAGGGTTCCGTGCGCGGGGCCGGTGCCGCCGCCCAGCATCGTGGTGACGCCCGACATCAGCGCCTCATCGATCTGCTGCGGGCAGATGAAATGGATATGGGCGTCGAAGCCGCCGGCCGTGACGATCTTGCCTTCGCCGGCGATCGCTTCCGTGCCGGGCCCGATCACGATATCGACGCCGGCCTGGGTGTCCGGGTTGCCGGCCTTGCCGATCCGCTCGATGGTTCCGTCCCGAAGACCGATGTCGGCCTTGTAGATGCCGGTGTGGTCGACGATCAGCGCGTTGGTGATGATGGTGTCCACGGCGCCTTCGGCGCGCGTCGCCTGTGACTGGCCCATGCCGTCACGGATCACCTTGCCACCGCCGAATTTGACCTCGTCACCGTGAACGGTAAGGTCGCGTTCGACCTCGATAAAAAGCTCGGTATCGGCCAGCCGCACCTTGTCGCCGGTGGTCGGGCCGAACATGTCCGCATAGGCGGCTCTTGAAATCTTTGCGGGCATGGCTGTCTAGAGCTCCCCCATGATTTTCTTCTGGAAGCCGAAGACGCGCCGCGCTCCGCCGAAGGGCACCAGCGTGACATCGCGTTCCTGGCCGGGCTCGAAGCGCACCGCCGTGCCGGGCGCGATATCGAGGCGCATGCCCCGTGCCTTTTCGCGATCAAAGATCAGGCCTTCATTGGTTTCGTAAAAATGGTAGTGGCTGCCGACCTGGACAGGCCGGTCGCCGCTGTTGGCAACGCGGATGGTGACGGTTTCAGTTCCTTCGTTGAAGGTGATCTCGCCTTGTGCGCAGATGATTTCGCCTGGGATCATGAAGGCACCTATCTTATCGGGTGGTGGACTGTGACGAGCTTCACGCCGTCGGGAAAGGTTGCTTCGACCTGCACGTCATGGATCATCTCGGCAATGCCCTCCATGACCTCGTCGCGACCGATGACATGGGCGCCCGCCTCCATCAGGTCCGCCACGCTGCGTCCGTCCCTTGCTCCTTCGACGACAAAATCCGAGATCAGCGCCACGGCTTCCGGATGGTTCAGCTTGACGCCCCTTTCGCGTCTCCTGCGCGCCACTTCCGCCGCCATGGCGATCAGCAGTTTGTCTTTTTCCCGTGGTGTCAGGTTCATGCTGTCTCCCTAGATGTTCCACAGTTTCGGCAGACCCTGCCGGGTGCCTGTCAGTTTCCGGTTGCACCAGTCGATCACCGGCACCAGTTGCCGGCGCAAATCCAGCCCGTTTTCGGCGACGATGCGCACGATGAGGCGTTCGCCGGCCGATGAGCGGATCGCGCTTGCTCCGCCGTTCGGTCCGAGCATTGACCGGACCGGGCCGATCATGTCGGCCGCGTTCGCGTGCACCAGCAGCAATGTTGCCATTGCCGTTGCGCCGGACATGGTGGCGGCGCGGCGCAGAATATCGTGCACACCGCCCTCAAGGCGCGTATCTTCCGCGTGAAGCAGCCGTCCGTGACGATATATGCGCCACCGGTCCGAGAACGACGCCTGACGCACGATCTCATCCATTGCCCGTCGCCCGAAAATGACGGGTTCGGCCAGCAGCAGGCCGGCGTCCGGTGACAATTCGACATTGAGTTCCCGCGCCAGGGCGGACCGGTCGAAGAGGATGGTTTCCTGCGGCAGCCATGACAGCGCCGCTCCGTCGCCGACCTTCAGGCCGACCTCGATGCGGGCGATGTCGCTGGCGGCGCGGTAGACCTTCTCGCAGGCCTGTGTGGTGATGACGGCGCGGGCGCTTTTGCCGACATCGACGGCCCAGTCCAGCCGGTCGCCGCCGGTTACGCCCCCGGATGTGTTGATCAGGACCGCGTCGAGCGCCGGGCCGTTATGGGTCTTCGGCAGGCGGATTTTTGCGGCACCTTCCTGGTACAGGCGGCCGAGCCGTGATGCGCCGCCGATGTGTGCGACGGAAATCCGCGCGGATCCCTTGATCCGCGGGAGCCGGTCGTTCGGCGTGATCTCGTGACGCAATACTCCCTCCATGGCCGGACTATACCATCAGGTGGCAGCGCACGTCAGGATTATCAAGATCGGCGGCAGGGCCGCTGTGAACCATTTCGCCCCGGTCCATAATATAGACCCGGTCGGCAAGCTCCCGGCAGAAATCCAGATACTGCTCCACCAGCAGGATCGTCAGGCCCACCGTGTCGCGCAGATAGGTCAGGGCGCGTGCGATGTCCTTGATGATCGACGGCTGGATGCCCTCGGTCGGCTCATCGAGGATCAGCAGCTTCGGGCGGGTGACCAGAGCCCTTCCGATCGCCAGTTGCTGTTGCTGGCCTCCCGACAGATCGCCGCCGCGGCGCGGCAGCATGGTTTGCAGCACCGGAAACAGCTCGAACACTTCCGGCGGAATGGTCCTGGAGTTGCGGCCAAGGCAGGCGAAGCCGGTCTGCAGGTTTTCCTCAACCGTCAGCAGTGGGAAGATCTCCCGCCCCTGCGGAACGGTTGCGATGCCTTTTGCCGCGCGGATATAGGGCGCCTGATTGTGGAGATTTTCGCCATCAAAGGTGACGGAGCCGGAGGATACGGCATGCTGGCCGGTGATGGCGCGCAGGAGCGATGTCTTGCCGACGCCGTTGCGCCCGAGGACACAGGTGATCGCCGACGGTTCGGCGCTCAGCGAAACGCCGCGCAGCGCCTCGGCGGCGCCGTAGTGAAGATGCAGGTCTTCGACAGTGAGCGTGGCCATGATCTCCTCCCGATCAGCGTCCGAGATAGTTCTCGATAACCTTGGGGTCGGCGCTGACGTGCTCAAGCGATCCCTCCGCCAGGACCGAACCTTCGGCCAGAACCGTGACCTTCACATCGAGGTCGCGCACGAAGCCCATGTCGTGTTCGACGACGACGACGGAATGGTTTTTGGCGATCTCGCGCAAGAGGCGCGATGTTTCCTCCGTCTCGGCATCGGTCATGCCGGCAACCGGCTCATCGACCAGAAGCAGTTTCGGGTTCTGGGCAAGCAGCATGCCGATCTCCAGCCATTGTTTTTGCCCGTGCGACAGGTTGGCGGCATATTCGTGACGTTTTGCGGCAAGACGCGTGATGTCCAGGATACGGTCGATGTCATCGCTGTCTTTCTGCGAACCGCGGTGGAACAGCGTCGCCATCACGCCGCGGTCCCGGTCAAGGGCCAGTTCCAGATTGTCCTCGACGGTGTGGCTCTCGAAAACGGTGGGTTTCTGGAACTTGCGGCCGATGCCGAGGGCGGCGATGTCGGTTTCGTCGTGCCGGGTCAGATCGATGCCGCCGTCGAAGATCACATCGCCGGTGTCGGGGCGGGTTTTTCCGGTCACGATATCCATCATGGTCGTCTTGCCGGCGCCGTTCGGGCCGATGATCGCCCGCATCTCGCCGGGTTCCAGCACCAGCGACAGGTTGTTGATGGCCTTGAAACCGTCGAATGCGACGCTGACGCCGTCGAGATAAAGCACGCTGCCGCTCGCCGCCTTCATCATTCGGCTGCCTTCCCGGCGGTTTTTGCGAGTGCCGGCTTTTGCGGCTGCCGCGCCATTTTGCCCGTCAGGGCGTTGACGGCACCGACAATGCCTTTCGGCAGGAACAGCGTGACGATGACAAAGAGCGCGCCGAGGGCAAACAGCCAGAACTCCGGGAAGGCGGCGGTGAAGACCGACTTGCCGGCATTGACGATCACCGCGCCGATGATCGGACCGATCAGTGTTCCCCTGCCGCCGACCGCCGTCCAGATCACCACCTCGATGGAATTTGCCGGCGCGAACTCTCCGGGGTTGATGATACCGACCTGCGGCACGTAGAGCGCGCCGGCCAACCCCGCCATCATGGCCGAGACGACGAAGACGAAGAGTTTGACGTTCTCGACGCGGTATCCGAAGAACCGGGAGCGGCTTTCGGCGTCGCGCACCGCGACCAGCACCTTTCCGAATTTCGAGCGCACAATGCCCGAGCAGATCAGGAAGGCCGCGGCGAGCGCCAGCGCCGAAGCGGAAAAGAGCCCGGCGCGCGTCGTTTCCGCCTGAATGTCGAAGCCGAGAATATCCTTGAAATCTGTGAGGCCGTTGTTGCCGCCGAAGCCCATTTCATTGCGGAAGAAGGCGAGCAGCAGTGCGTAGGTCATCGCCTGTGTGATGATCGAGAGATAGACGCCGGTGACGCGGCTGTGGAAGGCGAACCAGCCGAATGCGAAGGCGAGGGCGCCGGGCACCAGCACGATCATGATGGCGGCAAACCAGAACTGGTCGAAGCCGTACCAGAACCAGGGCAGTTCCTTCCAGTTCAGGAACACCATGAAATCAGGCAGGACGGGGTCTCCATAGACCCCGCGGGTTCCGATCTGGCGCATGAGATACATGCCCATCGCGTAGCCGCCCAGCGCAAAGAAAGCGCCGTGACCCAGGGAAAGGATGCCGCAATAGCCCCAGACAAGATCGAGCGCCAGCGCCAGAAGTGCGTAGTTGAGGTATTTGCCCATCAGGCTGATCGTGTAGTTCGGCACGTGCAGCGGGTGATCGGGCGGCAGGAAGAGATTGCTCAGCGGGGCGAGGATCGCCAGGCCGACGAGGGCCGCAATCACCCAGATCGCACGGCGGTCGAGAGCCTTGAAAAGAAATGATGTGATCATGCTTCGACGGCCCGGCCCTTCAGCGCGAAGAGCCCGCGCGGCCGCTTCTGGATGAACAGGATGATGAGGACGAGGATCAGGATCTTGGCAAGGACGGCGCCGGCAAAAGGCTCAAGGAACTTGTTGGCGATGCCGAGGGTCATGGCGCCGACCAACGTTCCCCAAAGATTGCCGACGCCGCCGAACACGACAACCATGAAGCTGTCGATGATGTAGCTCTGGCCGAGATTTGGCGAGACATTGGCGATCTGCGACAGGGCGACCCCGGCAATGCCGGCGATGCCGGAACCAAGAGCAAAGGTGAATGCATCGACCCAGGGGGTACGGATCCCCATCGATGCGGCCATTTTACGGTTCTGCGTCACGGCGCGCATCTGCAGTCCGAAGGACGCCTTCTTCAGGACAAGAAAAAGGGCGGCGAAGACGACCATGGCAAATACCACGATCCACAGCCGGTTGGCCGTGAGTGTCAGCCCGCCAAGCTCATAAGCCCCCGACATCCAAGACGGATTGCCGACCTCCCTGTTTGTGGGCCCGAAAATGGTGCGGATTGCCTGCTGCAGGATCAGCGAGATACCCCAGGTCGCCAGCAGCGTCTCGAGCGGCCTGCCGTAAAGAAAACGGATCACGCCGCGTTCGATGGCAAGACCGCAGGCGCCGGCGACCAGAAAGGCCAGCGGCAGGGCAAAAAGCAGCGAGTAGTCGAACAGACCCGGCGCCGATGACCGGATCGCTTCCTGAACGACGAAGGTCGTATAGGCGCCGAGCATGACCATTTCGCCATGGGCCATGTTGATGACGCCCATGACGCCGAAGGTGACGGCAAGCCCGATGGCGGCCAGCAGCAGGACCGATCCGAGCGAAATGCCGTACCAGACCGTTTGCGCGGTGTTCCAGAGCGCCGCGGACCTTTCGATTTCGGCAATCTGCGCCTGCGCCGCATCGGCGATGCTTCCTTCGCCGGCGGCCGCGATCTCGCGCAGCATCGGCAGGGCGTCGCGCCCGCCTCTTGTGCCGACAAGTTCGACGGCGCGCACTTTCTCGAAAGTGTCCGCATCGGTGCCGAGGATGGCCGCCGCTCGCGCCAGTTCCATTGCCTGGCGGACGTCGGTGTCGGTCTCGCGCTCAAGTGCCGCATCAAGGGCTTCGAGTGCCGAACCGTCGCCGCGCTTGAAAATGGTCTCGGCGGCTGCAATGCGCGTTTGCGGATCGGGGCTCTCAAGGGTCATGGAGCCGATGACACCGGCAAGCTGGCGGCGCAGCCTGTTGTTGACCTTGATCTTGAGCGCAAGAACGGTGAATTTGTTCGCGGCCTT